>JBEPYC010000044.1:0-16526 GCA_041641555.1 Chitinivibrionales bacterium
GAAGAATATGCTGGCAATAAGGCTCCAACCAAAACGATAATAAGTAGAGTATGTTTCACGTCCTTGAAAATACATGAGGAGACCATCATCTTTCTTCCTCAGTCTCGACCAGGTCTCGCCAGTATCCGGAGTAGCGCGTCCAAAGCACCATCGCAATCGGACACCTTCGTATTGATCCTTTCAATCGATGTATTTTTCAGTAGCTTAAGATTAGCAAACCTCCCGAATGTATAAAATGGCTTCAAGAAACACTCCTCTTCGTATGATCAGACTATTCCTGCCACTGATCTTAGCAGTCCTATCGGGCTGTGTTTATTTCAACACGTTTTACAACGCGCAGGTAGCCTATAAAACAGCGCGCAAAGAGCACAAAAAGCTCGAGAAAACACGCCCTGATTCCATTTCTACCCTCCCAAAATCAGTTGAAGCCGGCTACGACACAGCGATTTCAAAGTCCAATAAGGTCATGACAGTTTTCCACAAAAACGAAGATTGGCATGACAACGCGTTATTTCTCATAGGGCGATCTCAGTTCTATAAGGGAGAATATGCACGAGCCATCCGAAGGTTACGCCAGCTGCAGGAGGAATTTCCAGAGAGTCCCTTTGTTCCCGAATCGTACCTGTACCTTGGTAAAGCTCACCTGAAACATGGGAACCTCAACCGGGCAGAGGAACTTTTTGCAACAATAGAAAAGCGCTATCCCGGTCTCAACGAAGATGAAGAAATCTCATTTCTCCGTGCTCAGATTGCAATTGAGCGGGAAGGCAAAGCCCATGCTATCGAACTGTTGGAAAAGGTCAAGAGTTCGGTACGAGACCCGCACAAGAAACTCGAGCTTTTCCTCCAGATCGCGGAACTGCATATCGAGATGAGGCAGTACGAAAAAGCCATCGCTCTGTTGCAGGAAGCCCCTCGGCCCAAAAATGCGTCGCACCTTTTCTACCAACTTGACCTGGCCTTAAGCACATGCTACCTTGAGCTTGACTCACTTTCAAGGTCTCTGGAAATTGTTTCAAAAATGCAGGAAAAACGCCATTATGCGCAACACCTGAGCACTATCCTTTTCAGAAAAGGTGTGCTCCTGTCACGACTGGAGCGATACGATGAGTCCATCTCCACTTTCGAAAAGCTCACGATAGATCATCCCGAAGACAGTATTGCAGGCGAAGCCTGGATGCAGCTTGCGGAGATCTATCAGAAGGACAAGGCTGATTTTATCAAAGCCCGCGAGTGCTACAGCGAGGCCGTGAAACTGCTCAAAGATGAAGAAAAAAGGGAATTGGCGAAGGAGCGGTTGGCGGCAATCGAAGAGTTGATGGCTTTTTGGGGTAAAACCTCACCCACATCCGATAGTCTCACAGAACCGAAGCAAACGGCAGTTAATAAAGCGGACACATCGGACACACTCGACCATTTTCATATTGCAGAACTCTTCTGGCTGAGCCTCGGTGAACCGGATTCCGCATTAAAGCACTATATTGCGGTTTCTACCGATACATCGGGAAAAAAGGACTCGGTTTCAAAAGCATTGTATGTAGCCGGCTGGATTTCGATGAAAGTCCTGGGCGACAGCGCTTCAGCGGATTCGATCCTGTCTGTGCTGGTAGACCGCTATCCTGCAAGCGAATATGCCAAAGTGGCACAACAGGTACTGGGTGAAGACATTACAGTAAAGACCCGTGCAGATTCGGCTATGGTGAAATATGCGCACGCGGAACAAATACTCTATGCTGAAAAGAACCCCAGCGCGGCTGCAGATGCGTTCGAGGGGGTTCACGAGCTCTATCCGGACCAGCCATATGGCGCAAAAGCACTATATGCCGCGGCATATATCAATGATTTTGTTCTTGAAAAGAACAAATCTGCGTTCGACCTCTATCGACAATTATGCCGGGAGCATCCTGAGAATGACCTATGCCTGCGAGAGGCCAAGCCACGCCTGAAAGTCGTAAGTGATACATTGAGAGTACGAAAAGCCAGAAGACGACTCGCGAAACAAAAGGGCAAGAACTCAACCGCTTCAGAGGAAAAGAGCCAGCCCCAGCCCCCTCGTTTTCAGAAAGCTTCGGGGCCAACCCCCATCGTCCGCCCGCAAAAGAAAGACACCCTTTCTACCACAAATGGACACCCCGACACCACCAGTTCGGCACCAGATGAACTCAATGATGAACAAGGCGATTGATCGGGCAGATACCATTCAATAGTCCACAATTACTTCTTCTCCTCCTACCAATACAAATCGTATCGCGGGGTCCTCGGTAAGTAATTCCTCGAGGATATTTTCACGAGGATCATGCGCAAAACTTACCCCGATAAGATCAGCATAGGCACCAGGTGTTATCTCACCAACTTTCCCCGACATCCCAAGCGCTCGCGCGGGATTCAGAGTCACAAGAGAAAGCAATTGTCGTGCTGGGATATGCGGATAATTGCTCTTCAGATGATAAAGCTCATCGAACAAGCTGGATGATCCATTTTCGATTATACTCTCGGTTCCGACACAGAGGGTAACGTGTTTTGCAAGCGCAATCTCCAGCGGAAACATTTTGTGCCCTAAAGCTGCGTTGTATTTTGGCGCCAGAACCACCGAGACTCTTTTGGTACCAAGCAATGAAAGCTCATGGCTTCCAACGAAATTGCAATGATAGAGAACTCCCCCGTTGGGTATGAGGTTCTGGGTCAAAGCATAATGCATCGACCCCATTCTGGCTTCACCATAATCCCAGGGTCTTTTCCGTGTTATATAGAAATAGAGATCACCAGTCTGCTCGGAAAACGCCTGCAATTCTTCCGAGCTTTCCGCCAGATGGGAAGTCCAGAGGGTGCAATCCTTCCGAGTAATATCGATAAGCCTTCGATGAGAACAGGGAGAAAGCGAAAAAAGTGAATGAGGTCCAAGACCCAGCCGCACGTTCGGACAATCAGCCGTAAGCCGCCGTCTTTTCTCCAGCGTGTTTTCAATTTCTCCGCTTTTTACCAGTTCTTCTTCGTGTATTTCCTGAATAACCCAGGAGCGAATTGGCTCTTCTTTGAGAACAACGATCGAAGCTCCACTTCGGGAACTATCGATAACCGTGGTAGTACCGTTTGCAAGAGATTCGCGGATACCTAATCTGACTGCACCGAGAAGTGACTCCATGGGCGATTGCTTCAGGCGCGAGGCTTTCTTGGCAATCCAGGTGGAAAAAGTCTCCTCGGGATTTCTGGTGGTTCCACGAATTGCACCATCTTCCAGGTGGCAATGCATGTTGATCAACCCGGGAAGCAGAAGCATTTCTCCGAGGTTAACCAGTCGATCACCCACGGAACGCCGTACTCGGCTGCGAGTACCCACCGAAACAATTGTGCTTCCGGAAACAGCAACTGCTCCATTGGTGAGAATCTCACCCGAAGGTAACATGACCCATCTGGCATAATAAACGGTAGACATAGGCGGGTGATTTCAAAATACAATCCTGAACCACCTTAAATCGTGTGATCGAGAATCCAGAGCCAACATTGCAGTGCCTCTTACGTACATAATGGTAGAGGCGCGAAAATAACTTCTTTGCCTCGAGTGGCTGAGCAGACGTATTTTACAGCGGTTACGTACATTCAATCACTCATGCCACGAAAGAAGGTTTCATGGTTTTCCGAATTTCAGCCTTAGCCCTGCTTGCAACTCAATTCTCACTTTTTGCCCAGGAGCAGGGTCAACAGCCGACTGGCAATTTCTTTGGCGGCGTTCTGCCGATGATGATCATCATGTTTGTGATCATCTACTTTTTGATGATTCGTCCCGAGCAGAAAAAGCAGAAGAATCGACAAAAGATGATCTCGGCAATCAGCAAGGGCGACAGGGTTGTTACTATAGGTGGAATTCTTGGTACGGTCGGAAATGTGAAAGAAAACACGGTGGTGGTCAAGACCGGTGAAGGCACTATTGTGGAAGTCAGACGCGGTGCCATATCCGAAGTTCTGACTGAAACAAACGACAAGGAAAAAAAGGAAAACGGTAAGAAGTAACAATGTATGAGATTATTGTTTACGGCAATCCAATTCTCAGAAAAAAAGCAGAGCCGGTAACTGAGTTTGACGAAGACCTGAAAACGCTGGTTTCGGACATGCTCGAAACCATGCGGGAAAATGATGGCGTGGGTCTTGCTGCTACGCAAATCGCCAAACCTATTCGCCTCGCAGTGATCGATGCCACAGATGGCGAAAATCCACCCCTGGTCCTGATTAACCCAGAAATCACATGGTTTTCCGAGGAACACGAGGATTCCGAGGAAGGATGCCTCAGTATACCGGACATCCGTCTGAAAGTTAACAGGCCTGTGCAAGTGACAGTAAAAGCTCAGGATGAAAATGGCCGCAGCTTCGAGATCTCCAATGCATCTGGCCTTCTCGCCCGAGCTCTCCAGCATGAAATCGATCATCTAAATGGAATTCTGTTTGTCGACAAAGTCTCAGCGGGGCAGAGACAGCTGGTCAATGGGAAACTGAAGAAAATGGCCAAGTCGCAGAAACAGAAGGGACGAGCCGCGGGATAATGCCACTGGATTTCTGCAACTGAGTCGTGGATTTGTTTTTTTACGCCGTATTCTTGCCACTTAAATGAAACAGGTTGCTGGCTCATCTCCGGAAATGAAAAAACGTGTATTAGTACGAACGTTTCCTTTTTTCCTGACAGCCCTTGCTCTTTTGATATCGGGATGTGGATCAGGCCCTATTTTGCGACCCGCCATTACTCGTCCGGACTCTGAGCATAAACCGTCGGCTGCAGAGCAGGAATCTGGCCGACAGGCCCCACCCCCAGGTGATACCCTGGATTTTTCTTACGCCTTTGCAGACACCAACACAACGGATCTCCCACCTGGCACCGGTGGTAACGGGCCATTCATCTCCAGCCCAGGCTCCCTCACCACTCCTTCCACTACGATTCGTGTGGCACTGAAAAGAAATGTCTCCGAGGTTTCGGTATACTCGGTTGATAAGCTCTCTGTGCATACGCGAAAATCCCCCAGGCCCACTCCTCTGAACGGTAGTTTCCGGGTCAGGGCGGGATCCGGTTCCTCGCATGCTTATATTGTCACTGCGCAACGCAAAAAAGGTGAAATAGCTCTTCCCTGTACATTACGTACTAAAGGTGACTATTCGTTTTTTGAGTTAGATGAAGGGAGCTATCGCGGGTTCCTGGTTATCCACTCGGAGACGAAAGGACGAATATCTGTCGTAAACCACCTTGCCATGGAGGATTATCTTCGAGGAGTGGTACTACTCGAAATAGGTAAGCGTCCGGAAGAGGAGCAGGCGGCTGTCAAAGCCCAAGCGGTAGCAGCACGCACATACTCATACAAGCGTCTTTCAGCGCGACAGCCCTACATTTTTGATGTACTCCCTACTGTTGCCGATCAGGTGTACGGGGGCGTAAACGCTGAGTCACGGCTTACAGACGAGGCAATAGCGCAAACCGAAGACCTCGTACTTACTCACGCCGACACACTTATAAATGCCTACTATCATTCTACCTGCGGAGGTGTGACTGCAAACGTAGCGGATGTCTGGGGCAAAGAACCGATGCCTTACCTGGTGCCTATCCGAGACGAAAGCCCCGCAGGAATCCCCTATTGTGCCATTTCAAGGTATTTCGAATGGACAGAAACCTGGCAATTACCCATTCTTTCACGTATTGTTTCCGAGTACTATCCGCGGGTCTCACCGAATTCACCCTGCAGAGGACAGTTACGCGGGATAGAAGTTTCCAAACGATTTGATTGCGGAAGAGTCAAATCTCTAACCCTGAATACTACCCGGGGCACCTGCACGTGCGGTGGTGATAAAGTTCGTTTCGTGCTTCGTCGCGATTCGCGCGACCATCCGATTTTGCGTTCTGCCAATTTCACGATCAGGAGCAACCAGCACGGACAGATGAGTTTTGAGGGGAAAGGGTACGGGCACGGTGTTGGAATGTGTCAAATGGGGGCGGTCGGACGTGCACGTGAGGGGCAGACATTCAACCAGATACTTCTTGCGTACTACCGGGGTACGGCGCTCCGCAAAATCGCACGCTCCCGATAGGTTTACTTTTTCCAGGAAATCGGCGCAAGGGCAATGAGAACGGTATATATTTCAAGCCGTCCCAGAAGCATGCAGATAACGAGCACCCACTTACCCCCAAGCGGAATCCACGCATAATTCTCATACGCCCCTATTCCGGACAGACCTGGTCCGATGTTACACATGGTTGCTATTACCGTAGTGATTGCCGTAGTGAAATCATGCACCATTGTACTCATTATCGCGGAGAAAAAGACAAAGAGCAACAAAAACAGCATGGCAAACCCTAAGATGTTTGCGACCTGTTTTTCCTCCAGTGCAGCATCGCCAACCTTCACCGGCAAAATCAGCCTTGGCTGAATCATTGTTCGAACTTCCCGCCATGCCGTCTTGAGTACCACCATTATGCGGATCATTTTCATTCCACCACCGGTGGAACCAGCACTTCCACCGAAAAACATCAAGGCCACCAGCATAAGCCGCAGAAAATTTGGCCAGGTGTCAAAATCGGTAGTAGCATATCCGGTTGTCGTGGTAATCGAAATTACCTGAAAAGCGGCATATCTCAGGGTTTGATACAAGGATTGTATATGGGACCGTTCTATTTCAATCTTGCTCAGCAGCTCCTCTGAGCTCAACGGGTCACTCCGAAAACTCGCTGCAATCTGTTCCACAGAACCCAGCCCGAATAAGGCCAGCACCACCGTAGCAATGACAGTGGCCACCACAATAACAGTGACGTAGAAATGGAACTCACTGTCGTTTTTCACCATTCCCATCTGCCTTCGAAACAGCACCTGATAATGAATTATGAAATTCACTCCTGCAAAGAACATGAAAACAGTAACGACCCAGTCGATGAATTGGCTGTTGTACGCACCAATCGAGGCGTTCTTGGTCGAAAATCCTCCTGTTGCAAGGGTCCCGAAAGCATGGCAAAGCGCATCGAACAGAGACATCCCCCCCAGCCAGAGAAGAAATGTCTCGGCCAGCGTCAGCAGCGCATACACACCCCATAGCACTGTCGCAGTCTGGGCAACTCGTGGAGTCAAACGTTCCGTGCTCGGGCCGGGAACTTCCCCGCGAAACATCTGGTAGGCAGCGACTCCGAATGCCGGTAACATAACCAGTGCCAGTGTGACTATCCCCATCCCGCCCAGCCAGTGGGTCAGGCTGCGCCAGAAAAGCATGCCCAATGGGAGTACTTCAATATCGGTCAGGATAGTGGCTCCGGTTGTGGTAAACCCGCTCATTATCTCAAAGTAGGCATTAGTGAAAGCCGTCAGGATCTTGATCGGACCTGCAGAGGGGGTCTCTGCGAGAAAATACCCAACCAGAGGAATGCATCCGAACAATGTGAAAAGCACCCAGGCCAACGTCACTATGGCAAAACCCTCTCGGACGCCTCCACTCGTTTCTTTGCCCCGACTGAAAAGGATAAAGAGTATTCCACAGATAAAGGAAGAAGCTATGGCGATCAGAAACCCAAAAATTTTCATATCGGTAAGAAATGATACAAGACTGCCGCTGTAATCGGTTTCCCACAGAGCAATCGCCGTAGGTACAAAAAGGACCACAGCAAGAACTTGCAGAAGTTTTCCGACCGAATAGAAGACAAAACGCTGATTCAAGAATTTCCTCGCCGGCTGTATGCGAATGGGGGGCTTATCAGATACTCAGACCTGGTTTGAAAAGACGTCTTACCAACTTGGCATCTTCCTGCCTGGATAGAACAAGTACTTCATCGTTTTCCTCGACTGTAGTGTCTCCCTGAGGAATTATCACCTGGTCTTCCCGCATTATTGCTCCGATCACGATGGACTTTTTGAAAAGCCCATCAAGCTTCCGCAATGGCGTACCAACTATTCGGCTGGATTTCTCCGCAGTGGCACGAAGAACCTCCATATTCACTTTCTCCAGACCAAGGTGGGCGCGAATGGGTACCCGAAGTATGCTGCTGATTATCCTCTGTGCGGTAATCTTACGAGGATTGATAATGTGATCAAGCCCGAGAGAATGAAAAAGACGCGTGTGACGATCTGAGTTATTGATTGCAACGACTTCTTTGGCTCCCTCTGCTTTAGCCAGCAGACATGACATGACATTGTCTTCGGTGTCTTTGCCGGCTGCAACAAAGAAATTGGCGGTCTCTATGTGGAGTTCTTGCAAAATTTCGGTATTTGTGGAATCTCCATGAAGCACTTCCACATTGCTCAGGTTGGCCGCAGTTTTCCGGGCATGGCTTTCATCAGGATCTACCAGAATAACCCGTTCCACCAAGTCTCTCAACTGTTCAACCAGATGGACGGCTGTCAGACTATCTCCGGAAACAATTACCTTACGAAGTTTTGAATCTTCAACATTGAGAAGCTGCTTGAATGTCTTGAACGACTCGCGTGGCATAATTGCTACGATTTCATCGCCGGGCAAAAGGCGTTGGTTGCCCGTAGGCAGAACGCTACGACCATCGCGAATGATTACCACAATCAGCAAGGGCGCCGGGCCGGCTAACTGCGTCACCTCTGCAAGGGTCTTGTTTGCTATCGGCATGCCTGGACCAATACGGTACCCACGCAGGTAAACATTGTCCGATTGAAAGTTGGCGGTTTCGGTAACTCCGGGAAGCTCTATGTATTGGAGAATACTCTTCACTACTTCCCGTTCCGGTTCGATGACGTGAGTCACCCCGATATCAGTCAAACTGATTACAGAATCAGGCCTGGTGTATTCCTCCGAGGCGATTCGGGCGATTCGCTTTGCCACTCCATATTGCTTGGCGAAATTGCAAGCAAGTAGATTCACCTGATCCGAAGGAGTTACCGCAATGAGCATGTCAGCATCCCGGATACCCGCTATCTGGAGGGCCGAAGGGCTTGCACCTGAACCAGACACCGTCAGAACATCCAGACGGGAATCGATGTCCTGGCACAATTCGGACCTGCTTTCAATCACGGAGACATGATGACGTTGCTCGCTCAAATCCTCCGCCAGGGTAAATCCCACGGTACCAGCACCAACAATGACGATTTTCACTCCTGATCATCTCCCCAGAAAAGCGATTCTATCCCCCAAAAAGAAAACATCTCCAACGGGAGACCTTTTGCCACAGATAAATGGCCGGGACAGAGGAAAATAAATCCTTTCGGGCAAACGGAGTGAAGGGAAACGCATAAGTATTTTCGGGAAGTATTTTGGGGCTTCGGGAAAGTCACAAGGATGGACAGCTTTCATGACAGCTAAACACAATGATCTTTTTGATCAGCGGAGAGAACTGCTCACGCGCGAACACGCCCCGCTTGCCGACAGGATGAGACCACGAACGATCGAGGAATTCATCGGCCAACAGCACATAATTGGCCAGGGAAGGCTGTTACGTCGTGCAATCCAGATCGATCAGCTCTCTTCGCTTATTTTCTACGGCCCCCCTGGAACTGGCAAAACGACCCTGGCCCGGATCATCGCGAATACCACGAAAGCACAATTCCTTTCAATAAACGCGGTATTGGCCGGCGTGAAGGAAATCCGCGAGAGCATTACCAAGGCGCATCAGGCCTTGGCGCTTCATGGCACAAGAACCATTTTGTTCATCGATGAGGTGCACCGGTTCAACAAGGCCCAGCAGGACGCACTTCTTCCCCATGTCGAAAACGGCACTCTTACCCTCATTGGAGCCACGACCGAAAATCCTTACTTCGAAGTGAATAAGGCATTGGTATCCCGTTCGAGAATATTTCAATTGAAACCACTGACCGTCCAAGACCTGCGTGATGTCGCCCGGCAGGCGCTTGGGGATGTCGAGCGCGGATACGGAGGGAAAAAGGTCACAATAGACGAGGATGCACTCGACCACTTGGTCGCAACTTCTAATGGAGATGCACGCGGCGTGCTGAACGCTCTTGAACTCGCGGTGGAGACAACCGCCCCGGGAAAGGATGAGACAATTCATGTCACCCGCGCTGTTGCCGAGGATTCGATTCAGCACAAGGCAGTGCTCTATGATAAGGACGGGGATGCTCATTACGATACCGTCTCGGCCTTCATAAAGTCGGTCCGGGGGTCCGATCCCGATGCAGCATTATACTGGATGGCACGAATGGTCTATGCCGGAGAGGATCCGCGTTTCATCTTCCGACGAATGCTTATTCTGGCATGCGAAGACATTGGCCTGGCCGACCCGCATGCATTAACGTTGATAGTGAATGCGGCGCGCGCATTCGATTATGTTGGTCTTCCGGAAGGAAGGTTTCATCTCGCCCACGCTTGTCTTTACCTGGCCACTGCCCCTAAAAGCAACTCAACTATGGCATTCTTTGATGCACTCAGAGCTGTGGAGAACGAGAGCAAGTCCGATGACGTACCTGACCACTTGCGGGATGCATCGAGAGATGCCGATGATCTGGGGCATGGGCAGGGTTATCTCTACCCACATGCCTTTCGCGATCATTGGGTGGCACAGCAATACCTTCCAGAGATTCTTCAGGGGAGAATGTTTTACCAGCCCTCCGATCAGGGATACGAGAAAGAAGTTGGCCACAGGATTTCGAGAACCAGAGAAGCGATGATTGAAGCAGCCGCAGAGGACGACCATTCAGACCCCTGGTCCGTTAGAGGCACTGGTGCACAGGAATGGATTCACAGAGCCAAGACGGAACAAGTGCTTGGTGAGGTCAGAGAACAGACGATCAAACTGGCAGAAGTAGGTAGAGAGAGCCTCGTTTTGGATGTGAATCCCCGAACCGGGCTGCTGTGTTTCGAGGCAGCTCGTAAGATTCGCGAAGGTTCGGTATGGGCCTTAGCACGGGATGACCAGTCATACGAAGCCCTTACTTCAATGGCGCAACAATATGACGCGCTCTCCCGGCCGCAGATTCTGCGGGCAGACTGGACTTCAACCAGAGAAATGTTGGAAAAGTCAGGTCTTGAAGATGCCATCTTTACATCGATAATGGGCCGTGCCGTTCTTGCCAATCGACCCGAGCCGGGAAAAACATTGTCAACGCTGCTGTCTTTTCTTCATCCGGAAGGAATCCTGGTACTTGCAGAACCGATTGCTTCGGCAGGATCGAGACCCTCGGAATTTCTTTCGCTGGGAAATGATCTGCTCGAAAAACTTCGGGAAACCGAGAACCGTTTGTTCAGTTCCGTCTCACTTGGCAAGATAGAAATGACCTCCGACTCACTCAAGAAAGAAGCCGAAAAACTCCCCGGCACACGCGTTCGAATAGTGAACTCGGAAATAATCAGTACCCGAAGATTCGGTGCATCTGAAATAGGATTCTGGTTTCGGGAAACCAACTCTACGGAAATGCCTTCGCTCGGAACACAGCTCAGGTCAAACTACGGGTCGGAAACCGCCCGTCAGTTGCAGCGTAGTTTGCGAAACCAACTTAGCAACAGAGATCTGAGCTGGAAAACATGCGTTGCCTATGTGGTAATTGCAAAGCAGCATTGAGGATCTAAGGAGGTACGTATGCAGAAATCCCGAACGGAATCGTGCGCGGTGTCGCGTCTTCTCTATCGCTCGAGGATCAGTGTCACTGGACCATCATTGAGTAGTTCGACGTGCATGTGAGCGCCGAATACGCCGGTTTCCACATTCTTGACCATTGGCCTTAAACACCTGACAAAATACTCGTAAAGCGCTTCGGCCTTCTCCGGTACAGCAGCATTCGTATATGAGGGACGGCGCCCATTACGGCAATCACCATAAAGAGTGAATTGTGACACCACCAATGCTTCACCATCTACATCCATTAGCGACTGGTTCATTTTCCCCTCGGTGTCGGAGAAAACCCGCAACTGCGAGCATTTCTTGGCAAGGAATTCGGCCTCCGACTCGCCATCGTTCTGCCCGACGCCCAGCAGAATAAGTAGTCCATTGCCGATAGCACCGACCACCCTCGATTCTACTGACACCCGGGCCCATTGCACTCTCTGGAGGACTATCCGCACAGCTACACCTCCGTACTGAAAAGTTCGATCTGCTGAAATACTATCCCAAGGACTCTCTCAGGATGGCTGCCGACCAGTCTTCAGGCCCACGAAACCAAAACCACGAATCTGCAAGCGCTGGACACAAGGTTTCGTTTCTCCGATACTCTCCGCGTACATATGATGACTCCCAATAAGGGATATCATGCCGAAAGATCAATCAGAAGAGAAATCGGACACCACCGTGAATTCCGAGTGCACTCATGTCTCTTTTTCGATAGCTTTCACTTCCGCCGGTCGCACTTCGAGTGTTAGCCCATTGATAGGATATTCCGGCTAAAAAGCTGGCAAATTCACCGAAACTATAGTTCGCATCAAGACTGAGGCGAACAAAAAGCCCATAGTAATACCCGCTCAATTCCGTGTTCTTAATAACCTGTCCATCTTGCATGCTGCTGTAGCTATATGCAAGAGAATTATAGCCGATTTGCGCTTTTAACGTGGGATAAATGAATAGGTAAGAAGCAGGATCAATAAGGAGAAAAGCGAAAACAGGAAACATGTAGCTCGACCTGCTCAAAGTGTCCCTCCACAATCCAGCTTCGTATTCTTCCTGGTCGATTCGGGTGTTCCAGGTCAAACCGGCACCCACACCAACCCCGATTTTTCGCTCAAACATATACCCGTATTCTACCTGCGCATTTCCAGCCGTTCTTCGAGTACTGTGGTCAAGAAGAACACGAGGCCAGGAAGGGCCTACTGAAACCAATGCCAGGCTTTCCGACAAAACAGGTCGCGCACCAAAGCCAAGAGTCAGCAAAAGCAACAAAGCGAAACCTCGAACCCGTTTCACTACCCCTCCCTTTTTGACAAGGTATACTCAGAGAATGTGTCGAATAGACGATTAGAGTAATATACGAATTACGCAAGCTGTGAGCTTGGCGCCTGACTCGCCGTATCTTTGTGAACACGAACCTCATCGACTTTCAGACTTTTTAAAAAACTTGCGCATGCACGTCTCGTCGGTAGTATATTAGGAGTACTGGGGGGAAGGGGCGAATTACGCGCCTTCTCCCTTCTTTTTGCCATCAACGGAATCAGTGCGAAGGAGGGGCACTTGTTCGGGGGAGACGCATGATGGCAATAGCAGCCACGCCGAAAGCCCATGACGGTCCTTCCTGAGAACGGCGTGCAGAACAATCCTCTGAAATTTGTAGCAGTTTAGATAATTTGTATCCAGAAGGAGGTGCTGGAAGCAGAACGGAAGATGTGTAGCTCTCGTTGAAGCGGCACTTATGCGAGAGCAGATATTCAACCCATTTATTTACTCACAAACCGTTAGCCTTGAATCCTGCGATGGCCCTTTCGGGGCTCCCACGGATTTTTGAAGGAGGGTGTGATGAGGCGAATCATTTTTAGTCTCACATTGGTTTCACTGCTGGTATCACTCGTTTCCGCGCAAGAGACTTCTCATTCCTACGATGGACGATACGAAGTTCAAGCCTATGAAGTTCCTGCCGATAAGGAATCATACTTCGACATCAACGATGGCCAGTTGTCTGCATTCTGGCTGATGTGGCACATGGACGGGATTGACCCGTTGGACAAGATTGACCTCAATGGCGAAGATCATCATGTCTACGGTCAGAAAGCCTCCAGCAAAGAAGATGGACAGCTGAACGTTCGATTTGCCTACAGCGATTCGGGCGTGTATATATTATACGAAGTACGCGATGACAACTGGGTGGCGTATTTAGACCAGGCCGAATACAAGAACGACGCAGTCGAACTCTTTGGTGCTCAGCATTCTCAACAAGAGCTGTACCAGGAGGGGGCCGCACTGATGCCATGTATGAACGACTTAGCCACCCCTCACCAGCTCACGGAGGGTCATTTCCAGCTCCAAGTCCGTTTCGGCGGGTCACAACTCGTGGACAAGTTTAATAGAAACCGTTGGAAACCAAGCCTGATTGGAACGTCGGGCTACGATTGCACCACCGGACACGGCGACGGCCTTATTGAGTATAACTCCGACCTTACATTTGAAGATGCCCAAGCCCTCTATGGTATTCGCATCGAAATCATTCTTTCTGATGATGCCTGGCGACGGCAAGAATGGTTTATACCGTGGAGTTCCTGGGGTGGACACGCAGGCCTCAGCGGGGTACCGGCAAGTAATAAAGTAGCCATATCAGTTGGATACAACGATAATGACGATGGGCACACCGAAGGACCGACTGCCATGCGTTGGCGTCTGGCGGATCCGTATCGCAAAGTCGAAGATAACAACGGAGCGCCTGTTTCAGCCGATGCCTGGGGTGATTTGGCCTTCACCGATAATCTTCAGACAATACTCGATAATGCCGGCAAAACCTGGGCGGATGTTGAGGGAACAGGTACAATCAACCGCGCCTTCTCTGCCCGCAATTCGGGTAGAATCATGAAAACTGAGTTTTTTACAGTTGCAGGCCAGAAAATCAAAAAGGTCGATGGCCGCCTGCAAGCACCGGCTTCCGGTCTTGTGCTGAAAAAGATGACCTTCTCTGATAATTCCAGCCAGACTATCAGAGTACCTTTTTCGACAATTCGATAAAGGACCGATTGTTTCTGTTGATGCAAGTGGGAGTGCCACATTCGGTACTCCCATTTTCTTTGCCCGAGAATGAATCAGACAAAAGTTTTGGATTCAGTTGGCAGAAATACTATTTTGATATTAGATTTGTTTTGCGGCATTTCTCAGATGCACATTCCTGCAGAGGTGGATCCCAGCCACATGCATCTGCAGGACCGGGGGACTAAAGGAGGTTGAGAAGAAATCTTCGCTGCGGAATATTTTTTCTCGAAAGTTTAATCGTTTTTCATTGCGGAAAACACCAACCCAATAATTTAGAAGGAGGGTGTGATGCAACGCATGCACACAGGATGGTTTCTTATACTCGTTATGGCCGCGACGGCCACGTTTGCTCAAACCGATAAATCAACCAGCCACACCTATGACGGAAACTACCAGATTAAGGCGTATGAGCTTACAACGGCACTCGAGGATTCGTTTGACATAACTGATGGCCAAATGTCTCGTTTCTGGTACGCCTGGGTTAACGAAGACTTGGCACTTGAAAAAGCAGTACTTAACTACGAAGACCATTTTTCTCATGGGACAAATGCATCCAGTCCCTCTGACGTAACTGTGAATTTCCGATTTGCCTACGGTACTGCCGGAGTTTACATGCTCATGGAAGTCCGTGATGATAACTGGGTAGGCGAGGAGATTCAACCCGAATACCAGAACGATGCTGTCGAGTTTTTCGCAGAGACGCATTCTGCGCAGGAGCTCTATCAAGACCAGACTCTTATGCCCTGCATCGACGACCTTACTACTCCTCACCAGCTTACCCAATCATACTTCCAGGTACAGGTGCGATTCGGCGGCAGTCAACAAATCGACGAAATGAGCCTGAACTGGTGGAAACCCAACCACGCTCCAGCTAACTGCGAACCGGGCAACACGGGTGACGGTCTCGTTCAATATAATCGAGATGTAACATTCGCTGACGCAGAAGGACAGTATGGCATCAAGGTAGAAATTTTGCAGACCAGCGACGCATGGCGCCGTCAGGAATGGCTGATCCCCTGGAGTATTTGGGGTGGACCGAATGGCGGACTTAGCGGTGTTCCTGCGACTAACAGAGTTGCTATTGCGTTTGGGTACAATGACTATGATATTGGGCAGGGAGACGAAGCAACATCGCTTCGCTGGCGGAAGGCAGACCCCTACAGTCATAGCGAAGGTGACAACCCTGTATCCTATGACGCATGGGGTGATCTGGTATTCAGTGAAGGGCTACAGACAATCCTGGACAATGCCAACTGCACGTGGGACGACGAGAATTGCATTCCTTCGCCGACCATCCGGGACATTTCCGGGATCGCACGCAACGGTAAGAACATCGCGAGAACAGAGTACTTTTCACTGTCCGGTCAGAAAATCAAGACGACTGACGGGCAGCGGATAGCTCCCAAGAGCAGCCTTGTTCTCAAGAAAGTAACCTTCACCGACAAGTCTTCTGTCACGGTTAAGGTGCCTTTCGCAACTGTTCGATAAACCCAACGCGCTTAGCGTCTGGGATTAAAAGCAAAAAAAGGAACGACCATTCGGTCGTTCCTTTTTTTATGCCAGTCAAATAGAGCTTTTGGTAGCTCCGGAATCTGACCCCCCCTACTACTGGAGCAACCTTAGACTACTTGTCTAAGTCGATGGGTGACGGTGAGACACTCCAAATCTCTTTCGCATACTCATCGATAGTTCGATCAGAAGAGAACCAGCCCACCCGAGCGACATTCATAATCGACATTTTAGTCCAGTGCGAAAGATCTTTGTAGGCCGTAGCCATGGTTTCCTGGCACGATACATACGGTTCGAAATCGGCCAGTACCATGTACCGGTCCCCTCCTTCAAGAAGTGAGCTGTGGAGAGGCAGATAGAGCCCAGGCTCCCCCTGGCTGAAAAAGCCGGAACCCAACTGATCGAGTATGTGATGGAGTTCCTTGGAGAT
>JBEPYC010000045.1:0-16355 GCA_041641555.1 Chitinivibrionales bacterium
AGCTGCTCAGGCATGAAAATGCGGAATTGCAGGTGGTGTTTCAATCGGTTTCGCTGTTCGAGCGATGCGTTCACGCCGAGATCTCGGCAATGCAGGACAAAGGGGCGTCTCCCGATACCCGTCTCGCCGAGGAAAACATTATCAGTTCACTTCGGCGTAAACTTGGGTACACATTCATTCCCTACGAGCACCCGCTCAGTTCCTCGCGGAACGTAGCTGTGGGACAGGCCGGTGCCATTTACGGAAAAAATGTACGTGCTCCAATGATCACAAAGGCGAAAGTCACCGACAACCGGGAATTTTCACTTCGCATCGAATTCGATCCTTCAAAAGAAGAGGCCTATCAGATCACTGCGGGTACCACGGTTCGCTTTGCATTTACGCGGCAGAATGATGGAGTCTACGGGATTCCCATGAAGGTCATCGCCTCCGACGGGAGAAGCCTCGAGCTGGAGCATACTCTGGACATAAGAAGAAACCAGCTCCGGCAGTTTGTGCGAATCGAAGCGAACATCCCGCTCAAATTTCGGCTGTTGCGATCCGGCGATATGGAAAAGAGTGAAGTCAGGCGCGACGAAGTCGTGAATTGTCGCATTTCCGATATCGGTGGCGGAGGATTGAGTTTTCTGTGTGACCGCGCGCTGCGCCCGGGCGACATGGTTTCGCTTTCATTCTCTCTACCCGAAGGGCAGTTCGGTGGTATACCGGGCAGAATCGTTCGTGTTGCGCTTCAGGAAGGTAAGACGACGACCCTTTACCGTCATCATGTTCAATTCTTGTCGATAGATGCCGGTAAAAGGGAAAAAATCGTTCGTTTTGTCTTCGAGCGACAGCGTCAGATGAATCAGTGGCGATAGCTGCGAAACGGTAAGTCGCTCTGGGGTTGTTTTTTTACTGGTCAGTAATGAATGCCTTGTTGGTAGATAATGGCAAAAGAAGCATGGGAAGAAAGGATTTTCGTAGGTATGAATCGCAGGTTTGGTGATTACCAGGGGGGAATAGCGCTTCGCGTACTTCTCATAGCGATCTCCTTTGTCGTTGTTGGGGGCTCCATCATATGGATACTTCAAAATTTCCAGAGAAATCAAGAGACCAACCAGCGCAAGGCACTGCATATTTCCGAATACGGGCTGCAGCGTGCGTTAGAACATCTTGCCGAGAACCCTTCCTGGTCCGGGGGAATCCCCAAAACTCCTTCCGATGGCGGCTGGTACGAAGTAGAGGTCAAACGCGACACTGTTGGCAATCGTGAAGAGCTGAGAATTGTCTCCAGCGGGCACAGCGGCTCGGTTGTTCGCCGCAAAACCGCGGTGCTCAGTCGAACCAGAGGAAGTCCCGACTCTGTGTGGCAGCACGAATACCTCGAATAAGGCCCACGGGATATCGTTGTTTTCCGGTATTTCTGCAATGACCATAAAACATGTACATGTCGGTGGAGGGCACGGTATGACCCCTCTCCAGGTCCTTACTGTGGATAAACCCCGCACCTGAACGAATCATCCGGTTAGCAGGAAAGAATAAGTGTACGCTCGCTCGCGAAGATGCGGGGCGGTATGTGTCCGATAGCTCCGATGGATCTGCCATACTCCTGCGTAAAGTGCGGGTGCTGAGTACGACTGTTTTCTGGCGATTCGGATGTGAGTTCGAGCATTGAATTCGGCTCCTCTGGAGTTGGGAGGCTGTCCTGAAAAAGGCCCCTTCTACCATTGGCTTGTAAACTTTTGAAAATTGAGTGCAAATCTCTTACAAGATATGGTATGATCAATTGGCCGGTAAGGACATATCTGGGGTCACTTGAAAAGGGGGGAGCAAAACTGGTTTTTTCTGTTGACTCTCATTCCAGATACTCCTTATTATTTTTAATGTAACTTCAACCTTTGTTTTGGGTTAGACGAATCACCTCAAACCAAATGTGAAGTCACCCACAGCTTCTTCCCGATCCGAGGAATGTAGGATACGCATGGAATGGCTTAATAAGCTCAAAGGAGAGATCAGTACGGTCGGCCTTGATATAGGTAATCACTATATCAAACTGGCCAAGCTACGTCATTCGAAAGGTGGATATCTTCTGGAGGCCACCGGGATAAAAGAGCTTCCGAGAGGAACCATCGAGGGCAGCGAAATCAAAGAGCGCGATCGCTTGATCGAGGCCATCAATGATCTGGTCAACCAGTGCGACCCTTCGATTATTGAAGTAGTGATTTCGATGTCGGGTCATGGTATTATCTCGGACAAGTGCACGTTTCGAATTGATCCCAATGACAATGCTGAGGAACTGATCCTCTGGGAGGCCGGGCAGAGAAGTCCGTTCGATGTCGATGACATCACCCTGGACTATCGCATTTTATCGCGTAATGAAGAAAACAATGATGTCGAGGTACTTCTGGTAGCAGCAAAAAACCAGATTATGCAGGATTACATAGATCTTCTTTATGACGCAGGTTTGAAGCCGGTTATTGTCGATGTCGATGCTTTTGCGGTAAGTAACTGCTATAATCTGGAGTGCCATGGCCATCCTGATGCAGGAGTCGTAATGCTGCTCAATATAGGGCACGATCTGAGCAATGTAACCTTCGTGAAAGACGGTATTTACCACTCAACGCGGGATATCTCGACAGCGGGTGATTTTTTCATCAGGACTGTCCAGCGAAATCTTGGAATCACAATCGAAGACGCTACGTCGGTGGCCAAAGGGAAAATTCCACCCTCACTCGATGCCAACCTGGTGCAGCAATCAATCGAGTACGCTGCAGAGGAATTGTCTTCGGGTATCGATCTGGCTTTCAGCTACTTCAAAAGTTCCGAAAAAGATGATAATATTGATAAGATCATTCTCAGTGGCGGCGGAGCATATATACCCGGGCTCATAGAGCACCTGGAGAGACGACATGAGACCTCGGTCCGACGTTCGAATCCGCTGGCACATCTTCAATTTGATCCTACGATGTTTGGCGGTACTGATCCGGAACGCATATCCTCGTTGCTCACAGTTGCGGTTGGACTGGGGTTACGGAAGGTAGTGGGCTGATGTTAGAAAGAATCGAAATAAATCTGCTTCCTGCCGAGTATCGGGTTCATCACCGAAGACTCCGGATACCCCGGGAAATCGTTTATCCGTCACTTATACTAATCTTTGTGGCCGGAGCACTATTTTACAAGACTATTGCTATCGACAATGAAATCGGGCAGTTAAAACAGAACATATCTTCTTTAGAGCAGCGAATCGCCAAAGAGCGCCCCATCAAAAAAGAAATTCAGAAACTGCAGAAAGATCGCCGGGAAATTTTCGATAAAATTCGCGGACTGCAGCGAATATCGGTGAACAAAGAAAAATGGGTTCGACTCCTGGAGATACTAAGCTACAGTCTTCCGGAATGGATGTGGTTGAACTCGGTCAGTGAACGCAGCCAGGGCACCAATGCATCGGTGCTGGATATTAAGGGAAACACTTTTTCTTTTCCAGAAGTTGCCACGTATATGACACAGTTGGAGGAGACGGAGTACATACGCTCGGTGGATCTCTCTTCGATCGATGAGTCACGGGCTGATGAGAACCGGGTATATCAGTTTTCAATAACCGCCAGTATTAACCCGGATGCAGGGTTGGAAAAACAGCCTGTTCCTGTTATCGAAGAAAGTGACCGGTGAACCGCACCGAACCGGAAATGTAGATAAAGAAACCGAATACCATGGCAAATAAATTCAAAGTACCCAAAATTGATTTTCGCAGCCCGAAATTGCGCAATGCCGCGATCATAATGGCAATTGGCATCATAGGGGTGTTTGCATGGTACAAGATGGTATATGTGGTAAAAGAGAAAGAAATCGAGAATTTGCAGTCGCAGCAAACTGCCAAACAAAGCGAGCTCAATAGCATTCTTGCGATGAAACCCCAGTTGGAAAAACTTCGCGAGGATATTGTCCGCGCCAACAATGAACTCGATTCTCTCAAATCGATTTTTCCGGATCAGAAGGAAATTCCCCGTCTTATACGTGAGATTACCCGGATCGCACACACGACCGGCATAGAAACAAAAAGGTTCAGTCCGCTCCCTGACGTGAAACGGGAGTACTACATAGAAAACCGCTTTTCGCTTGTAATTGCCGGCGGGTATCACGAGGTGGCACGCTTTTTCAGCGCATTGGCAAATCTGGAGCTTCTGGTGAACCTCAGCGATGTCTCTTTCAGTACCGCTGGAAAAGCCAGGGGCGATGAAGAAATCCAGGACGCGGGGTTTCAGCAAGGCAATGCGCCAAATTCGGTTACCGTGAATTTCAAGATGACCACTTTTTCGTCCAAGCGGTAGCCTGGCCAACTGGACAAAGAGAGGACATAAAGTGTTGAGTCGTTATAGGAATTTTCTCCGTTTTTCTCTTTCTTTCGTACCGGCCATTGCGGGTGCAGTGCTCATGGTATCCGGGTTAGGTATGCCCTGCCAGGCCTCGCGGGCCCTTATTGGCGGAATTCAGCTTCAGGGAAGCTCGCGAGGATTGATTGTGGCAATCGAAGCCGACCGGGAATTTCCTCTCTCGGTGAGCGCTTCCAGGCAGGGATCGGGAACCACTCTGAAGTTCACGATGGACCAGGCCCTCTATGGGCTCCCCCGACTTTCCTATCAGAGCTTTCCTTCCGAAAGTCCGGCCAAATCGTTGGTAGTAAAAGATGGTGCCGCTGGTGGTGCCGTCGAAATCGAGCTTCATCTGTCCGGAATAACCGGCATTACACCAAACGCTCGTCAAAAACAGAACTCGTGGTTGATACTCATCTCGAAAGAGAAATTTCCTGACTTCTCCTGGAATGCCCCTCAGGCAGAAAAACAGAAAAGCAAAACCAGTGCGGCATCCTCATCTTTGGAATCACCGAAGCCGGCTTCGGCTGAGGTCCCCAAGCCCAAAACAGCGGAATCGAAAGCCAAGCCCCCCGTAGTCAAGAGCAGTGTGCTTGGAGTACCCGCAAAGAACAAAAAGAAACCTCGGCCCTCGCCTTCGGCATCCGCCCCCGCCAGGAATCCACGTGTGTCTTCGAACCAATCACACGGCGCGAAAGAAAACGTGGCGAATTTACGCGATATCAAGCTCCTTCGGCGAGGCAGTATCGAAGAAATCATCTTCGAGTTCGATACTCCGGTACGCATGGCTGTAAAACGGCAGGGAAAGGATATGATGCTTGCGTTTGTTAATGCGCGAAGCCTCCTGCCCGAAGAACGGCTTCAGGATGTCAGGGCCGGTTTTTTCACTAAGGTAGCTTCGGAGTCGGTGAAACGCTCCAATGGCAATCTCCTGCGGGTCACCCTTTCGGAAACCCCCGATGACGAGCAACTGGTTATTGAACCGCGCGGAACCCAGATAGTTGTAGGTGGCGTTGCCGACGCCGCTCCGGGTCTTATGGTTTGGACAGCTTCTTCGGGGAAACGGCTCGAGTATTCGTTTGCAGATATCGAGAAGAGGCAGGCCGAGCTGAAGCAAATAAAGCAGAAAGCGGTTGCTGCATCGGGACGGGAGCTTCAGGAAGAGAACACCTTTGCATTGCGTGCGCCCGCGCAGGCGAAAACGCAGAGCAGCCCCAAAAAGCGGATGGCAAAGGCCGAAAAGAAACGAGCGACTCCACAAGGAGAGGCTCCGACTGCACAGATGAATAATAAAAGGAAGTCATCCAGCTCGACCAAAAAGGAACCTTCAGCTGCCGAAGAAACTGAGAAGAAGTCAAAGCCGACTCCACCACGGATGGCAATGGCTGAGACCAAAAAGAATCAGAGAAAAGCAGAAACGTCCCCGAAGCAACAGAAGGCACCGGTTGTTGAAGCGAACACATCCGAACCAGACGTTCGTCTGGTGGTGATCAAAGATGGCGTAAATTTCCGCTCCGAACCTTCGACTGCCGGTAAAACATCGATAATCGGACAACTGGAGATCGGAACTATCGGCACTGAGCTGGAGAAAAAAGGTTCCTGGCACAAAATGGCCACCGATCAGAGCACCGGATGGATCTATTCCTCACTGGTAAAAGACAGTGCGGCGGTACGCGAGCAAACCTGGGAAAAGATTGCAGAAAAAAGAGCAAGTGAGAAGGCAAGTGGTGAGGATATCATAGCCTCTCTGGAACAGAATGCCCCCGGCACCCCGGAGAAACTGCAGACCGGGACGCCGAAAACCGAGACGGACAGCCCAAAGGCATTGCCGGAAAACCAAGCGGAGACTGCCAAACCAATTCCCGAGCCCAAACCAACGGTTCCTCGCAAAGTTACCTACACCATGCGCGGACGTGATCCATTCCTTGCCTTGAAGGCCGACGACGGGCCCGCTGACCTTGCGGATCTGGATCGGGTTCGACTGGTCGGAGTGCTGTTTGATAACGATGACAGGGTAGCACTGCTGGAGCAGGATGGTGACAAAGGTTCGGCATACGCCTTGCGTGAGGGCGACGCGGTGAAGAAAGGGAAGGTCCTTCGCATTCAACGAGAAAAGGTCTTTTTTCTGATAACCGAGTTCGGTCTTTCGCGAACTATTGTACTGGGACTCGAAAAAGACAAAACCAGTCCATCTTCGATGGTGGCAAAAGGCCCGGCTTCGTATCTACGAGAAGCGCCTTCGGATGGAGAAGACCCTGAGGACGGCAGAGAGCGAGACACCGAGGGGACCCGTTCTCCTTCTTCTGCCGGTTCCTCGTCATGGACTGAAGAACTACCTCCTATAAAGTAGGGGTACTCGAAAAAAAATGGAGAAAACCATGAATTCTGGACACGTGCTTACCCGAATGGTTATGTTGTCGCTTGTGCTGTGCTTTGCAGCGCCCTACTATTATAATGGCTCTGCCCAGGCGCAGCCCGAGGATGAACTCTCTTTTTCGGATGTGCCCGAGAATACAGGGGCGCCTGTGCTCGCCGAGTGGACATATACCAATGCCGATGTACGTTCGGTATTCAAGGGATTGTCGGAGATTGGGAATGTAGATATCGTTCTATCCGATAACATTCAGGGCACCGTGACGCTCAAGGTAACCGACAAGACCTGGAAAGAAGTTTTCAATATCGTGTGCCGACTCCGCGGCCTGGTTGCGCTGAAAGGCGAGGGGTACATTTACGTGGTCACCCAGAATCAATTCAATGAGCGGCAGTTGCGGGAAGCAGAAAACAACCAGGCAGTGGAGCAGCTTGCTGCCTTGAAACGTGAAGTCATACGGGTGAACAACCTGACAGCCGCAGAGATGGAGACTTCGATCAGTTCATTGCTGTCTCAGCGGGGGAAAGTTACCGTCGCTCAACACAGCAACAGTCTTATCGTTTATGACACCGAAGACAATATCGGCCAGGTTCGTGAGATGGTGCGCAAGCTGGATATCGAAACACAGCAGGTCTCGATTTCGGCCAAGATAATCGAAGTGAATACCTCGGCACTTCATAATTTTGGTGTGCAGTGGGGCATTTTCGGAAATGCAAAATTCGGAGATGCCGACGGCCCCCAGGTCAGTGCCGAGCATCTTCCGGGTGAAATAGTTGCCAACGCACTCGATCGTCTCAGCTACGGGATCCTTTCCCAGGATCGGCTTGCCCTGACGCTGGAGTATCTGTTCCGTGAAAGCAAAGGCGAAGTTGTCGCGCAGCCATCGATTACCACCCTTGACAACAAACAGGCCCGTATTTTCATGGGCGGAAAAATTCCGCTTTTGTATAACGATGAGGCTGGAAATACTCTGGTGAAATATGAGAATGCTGGTACCGACCTGACTGTTACGCCGCATGTCACCGATCTCCATCGTATAATGCTCACGCTGAATGCGAAGAAAGAATCGCCGGGTGAGGGAGGAGAGATCAACAGTCAGACTGCTCAGACGAGTGTCGTTGTCAACGACGGCGAAACGGTCGTCATCGCAGGTTTGACCACGAACGAATTGCAGGAAGGCGAAGAAGGCATTCCAGTTCTAAAAGACATCCCCCTGCTGGGCCACTTGTTCAAACGTTCGCGAAAGACTGTCACTAAGAAAGATCTGTTGATTTTTGTGACTCCCCATATTGTACAGAAGGATCTTGAAGCCGTGCGGATCGATAAGGATCAGCCGGAGCCGGAGATCGCGGAGACGGAGCAAGGGCTATAATGAGGAGAAAACCAATGAAATACCTTTTGTCGCTACTATTGCTTGGGATTTGTGCAGGTTGTGGCGTGAACCGGATCGAGATTGAGAATAAGGCTGACGGCGGAGTGTATTTCTTATTTCGAGGTGAGGAACACTTTGTTTCTGCAGGCGGAAGTATCACCATTGGAGATATCCCCAATGGCACCTATCCTTACAGTACCACCTATGTAATCCCAAACTGGGCTACCAGCAGTGAAGAGGCTGAAGGCCTGGCTGGGGCGCTCACATTCTATCGCAACCAGACTGAATGGACTCTTCTGTATGCTTCCACCGGGTTTGACAATGTTTATTCAATTAACTGCAATATCTCGAGTAATCAGCCGATTTCGGTGACTGGAGGGGACTCGGAGAACACAGTGAATGCACATCGGTGAATGCCAGACTCATGATCTCAGGAAAAACGCCCGGCCATAAGCCGGGCGTTTTTTGTTTGGCAGCCATAATCAATCACGAACCACCGCATACACCGTTCACACGAGGTGTGATAGGACGTAAAGGCCAGCAGGATGGTCCGCCTTCATCTCACACTCGATGCCGATTTTGGGCTCTCAGGGGCACTCTCAAAAATCACCTAATCTGCCTATTGACTCCTTTCCGCCAGATATAGTATACTCATTCTTAACGCTACTCAAAATGTTGTGCATGCTTGAGGGTCCAGCTTTCGAGAGAGTACTTTTAATAATCAGGACACGCGTACGGATACTTCGACCGAACGGACAGTTTTAGCTGCAGGTAGTGTATTCTGCTAACGTATCGTTGTCGGGTTCTTCAGGTCGTTGGTTCTCTCGAAGTAGTCAGATTTTTAATCCTCCAGCCCTGCCAGATACCGGTTCACTCGATCCCAAAAAGGGGGAATTGCCGCCATGATCTCAGAAATCAGAAAACGCGATGGGAAGATCGATGCGTACGATAACTACAAAATCGCAAACGCTATCTTCAAGGCAGCGGAAGCCGTTGGTGGCAAGGACTTTGGTATGGCTCTTTCGCTTGCTCGTCGTGTCGAAGACCTGATTGCGAAGAAATTTCATTCCAATTCGATCCCTGCGGTGGAAGAGATTCAGGATGTGGTCGAAAAGGTCCTTATTGAAACTGGGCATACGAGGGTCGCCAAAGCTTTTATCTTGTATCGCGAGCAACATCGCCGCCTCCGCGACACCCGGGATCTGCTTCTGGATATCAGCACCACCATGGACGGCTATCTGAGGCAGGAAGACTGGCGGGTAAACGAAAACTCCAATGTCAACTATTCGCTCGGGGGGCTTGTACTTCATAACAGTGGTACGATCACGGCCAACTACTGGCTCGAAAGCATCTATCCGCACGAAATCGCCGAATCTCATCGGAATGCCGAAATACATATCCATGATCTGGGAATGTTTTCGGGGTATTGCGCCGGATGGTCCCTTCGGCAGTTGATCTCCGAAGGACTCGGGGGGGTGAAAGGAAAGATTTCTTCCCGTCCTCCGAAGCACTTGTCGACCCTGGTGCAGCAGATGGTCAATTTCCTTGGGATTCTGCAGAACGAGTGGGCCGGTGCACAGGCATTTTCCTCGTTCGATACCTATCTGGCCCCCTTTGTACGGGTCGATAATCTTTCTTACGAAGACGTCAAACAGAGCATCCAATCGTTTATCTTCGGAGTCAACACTCCTTCTCGGTGGGGTTCGCAGGCTCCATTTACCAATATCACTCTGGACTGGGTGGTTCCCGAAGACCTCAAAGATCAGCCGGCGATTGTCGGAGGTGAACCTCTCGAGCAAACGTATGCTGAATTCCAGCCCGAAATGGATTTGATCAACCGCGCGTTTCTCGAAGTTCTCATCGCGGGGGATGCCGAAGGCAGAGGTTTTTCCTATCCGATTCCGACGTACAACATTACTCCGAATTTTAACTGGGACAGCGAAAACGCGCGCCTGTTGTTTAAAATGACCGGAAGATACGGAACTCCATACTTCCAGAATTTCATGAACTCCAACCTGAATCCCGGGGATGTCCGCTCGATGTGTTGCCGTCTGCAACTGGATAAACGGGAGCTCCGCAACCGCGGTGGCGGGCTTTTTGGAGCCGATGAGTTCACTGGGTCTATCGGCGTTGTTACGGTTAACCTTCCCCGGATCGGCTACCTCTCCTCGACGCGCGAAGATTTTTACAGTCAGCTTGATCATTTCATGGATGTTGCCCGCAATTCACTGGAAATCAAACGTCAGGTGATCTCCAAGCTCATGAAGTCAGGGCTGTTCCCGTACACTCAGCGGTACCTGCATCATTGGAACAATCACTTCTCCACAATCGGCCTGATCGGCATGAACGAGGCAACCATGAACTTCATGGGTAAAGACCTTACGCATCGCGATGCCAGAGAGTTCGCGGGAGAAGTCCTCACGCATATGCGGGAACGCCTGCGCCGGTACCAGGAAGAAACAGGGAATCTGTACAACCTCGAAGCCACGCCCGGAGAAGGAACTACCTATCGACTGGCCAAAAAGGACAGGGAGAAATTCTCGCGAATGATCATTCCGGGTGGAGACAACCCCTACTATACTAATTCCTCGCAGCTGCCGGTCGATTCCACCGAAGACATTTTCGAGGCGCTCGAGATGCAGAACGGACTGCAGAAGCTGTACACGGGAGGGACTGTCTTTCACGGCTTTATCGGCGAAGCAATCGACGATATCAATACGGTTCGCGACCTGGTCCGGAAAATCGCGAGTAACTACAATGTTCCTTACTTCACGATAACTCCTACCTTTTCGGTGTGTCCGCTCCACGGCTATCTGCGCGGTGAACATTTCGCTTGTCCCAATTGCGGGGAAGAGGCCGAAGTGTACTCCCGCGTGGTGGGGTACTATCGTCCGGTGCAGAACTGGAATTACGGCAAGAAGTCGGAATACAGTGAGCGGCAGACATTCTCCACGAGTGGAGAGCCGAAGCCGCGTTCAGCAAAAAAATCATCTTCTCCTGCTACCCCGACTGATTCAGTATGCCAGCCGACTACGTAGGAATTGCCGGATGGCTTAAAAACTCGTTTATCGATTTCCCGGGGACGGTCTCTACCGTCCTCTTTTTTTCCGGCTGCAATCTTCGGTGTCCCTATTGCCACAATCCTGACCTCGTACGGTCAGATGGGCGCGGCACGGTAGATCATCACGAAGTTCTCAGTTTTCTGGAGAAACGTAAAGGGTTGATCGACGGAGTCGTGGTATCCGGTGGCGAGCCAACGCTCCACTCCTGCCTTCCCGAACTGGTCTCCACCTACAAAAATATGGGGTATCGGGTCAAACTCGATACCAATGGACTTCTTCCGGAACGTATTACGGCAATCGCGCCAGATTACCTTGCCCTGGACATCAAAACACTCCCTGAAAACTACCCCGCTCTGGCTCAGGCATCGTTTACCGATGTGGAGGAGCGTCTCGTGCGCTCACTGGATATTGTGCGCACGATGGGTGAGCGGGCGGAAGTACGGATAACGGTTGCGCCCGATTTTGTGGGCAAAGATACCGCCATGGCTTTGGGCCCGATGCTTACCGGGGTTCAGAAAATCTACCTTCAGCCTATACAGAAAAATGTGACGGTTTTGAATCCAGACTATGATCTGAATTCCAGTGTTGGAGAGGATGAACTTCAGGATTACCGGAGCATTCTGTCCGAGTTTGTTGATCGCTGCGAAATCAGGGGATCACTTCAATAGTGTTTCATTCGTCCGGCAATCATTTCTCCCGCTGTGACAGATGCTGATCAAGAGACAGTTCCGTAAGGCTTTTGTTCAAAGAAGATAGGATGTCGTTTCTGAAGCAAACCGAGAAAAACGCGGCACAGTGCGGATAGTGGCAGGACGACGTATGGCATAGCCCAATCAGGAGCGGTTACAGTGAGCCCACCGCTGCGGCTTTGCCACGAAAGGTGAATCGCAGGTTTTTCGGGATTTGTATCGGGAGAGATTACCCTAACGGCACCATTTTTCGCTTTCCCTGCTCGAAAACGGCCACTTCGGTGATGCCATGCTCACGCAAGTACATGATAAGCTGTGCGAAATTCTTGCCTACATGTTTGGGGGAATGCGCATCAGAACCCAGGGTTATTGGCACGTTGCGTCGACTGGCTTCATTCAGGAACAGTTCGAAGGGGTCTCCGCCGCGTACCTGATAAATCTGCGACCAGAGATACCCGTTGGCATTGACCTCCATTGCCATGTCGGTTTCCCTGGCACATTCCACGGTTGAGATAATTCCATCGAAAACGTTGTAGTGCTTGGGAGCAGGCCATTTCACGTACCGCCATGCGAAATCGATATGTGCCATCGAGTGAAAAAAACCGGATTGCATGAGAGTACGGGCAGCAGAGAAGTATTCTTTGAACAATAGTTCCGGCTGACTCTGGGATGCATCGGCCAAATGGCGCCAGCTGAAATGCGGAAGGCAATGAAGAGAGCCCAGAATGAAATCGAATGAGTAGGCCTCGAGCAGAGGCTGCAGGATGTCTTCGGCACCTTCCACATAGTCGACTTCAAGTCCGATCCGAATGGTGATTGCATCGGAGTAGGCGTCTTTTATGTCAAGAAGTTCGTCATGGTATCGGCGAAGCGCACGCTTGTCCATCCCCCAGTCAAAATGACGTCGCCGTTGAGATTTGGAAAGATAATACCGGCCCAGATGATCGGTGAATGCGATTTCCGACATGCCGGATTCAATCGCTCTATCGACATATGAGGCTATGTTGCCTTGCGCATGGCCGCAGTAGGGGGTATGTACGTGGTAGTCGACTAACAATGGCTCTCCGGGCTGGGTGTTATGCTTATTCTACACCCGAAGCTCAGTTTCTTCAACTGTTTCATACGTGGCGAGTTGCGACAGAAGTGGATCTACTTTGTCCGTAATGAATTCGTCGACCTGCTGTGGTGAACGTCCTACGAAATCCTCGACTTTGACAATCTGCTCTATTTCCTGTTTGGATAATCCGAATGCGGCATCTGAGGTAATCCGGCTGAGCAGGTCGTTATCGAGCCCATCCTGTTTGACTCGTGCTCCTGCTTCATGAGAGTAGGTCCGAATTTTTTCATGGAGAGTCTGTCGATCGCCCCCCCGTTTGACCGCTTCCATGAGGATGTTTTCGGTGGCCATGAAGGGTAGCTCCTGACCGATGTGTTTCTCGATCACTTTCGGGTACACGACCAGGCCGGAACAGACGTTTGTTGCGAGAATGAAACAGGCATCGGCAGCCAGAAACGCTTCGGGCACAGAAAGCCGCTTATTCGCCGAGTCGTCGAGTGTTCGTTCGAACCACTGCTCTGCAGCCGTCATTGCCGGAGAGCTTGCAAGGCTCATAATATATCGTGAAAGCGCAGTGAGCCGTTCGGAGCGCATTGGGTTACGTTTGTATGCCATGGCCGAGGAACCGATCTGGCTCTTTCCAAATGGCTCTTCGATTTCTTTAAGGTTCTGAAGAAGGCGTATGTCATTTGCAACCTTGTGGAATGACTGAGCAAACCCTGAAAGAATTGCCAACGCTTTGGCATCGATTTTTCGGGTATAGGTCTGGCCGGTAACCGGCAGGACATCGGAAAAACCCATCTTCCTCGAAACACGCTTATCCAACTCGCGTACCTTCTCGTGATCTCCTTCGAACAGGTTGAGAAACGAAGCCTGTGTCCCCGTTGTCCCTTTCACTCCCCGAAACGGCAGCGTACGAACGAATTGATTGAGGTCTTCCAGATCCAGACAGAAATCCTGCATCCAGAGGCAGGCCCGTTTCCCAACCGTTGTCAGTTGTGCCGGCTGATAATGAGTGAACCCGAGCGTGGCTCTGGATTTCTGTTCCAGGGCAAACGAGCGAAGGGCCTTGAGTAGAGCGACTCCGCGGCCCAGGAGAAGCTTCCCGGCCTCTTTGAGCTGAATAAGATCAGTGTTGTCCCCGACATAGGCACTGGTTGCACCGAGATGAATGATTGGACGCGCCTTCGGGCATATTTCGCCGAAGGTGAGCACATGAGCCATGACATCGTGTCGAACTTCCTTCTCGTGAGCCGCGGCTGCTTTGTAGTCGATGTTCTCGATATTCCCCCGCATCTCGTCGACTTGTTCCGAAGAAATATTTAATCCAAGCTCCATCTCGCTCTGGGCAAGAGCCACCCAAAGCCTGCGCCAGGTCTGGAACTTGAAATCAGGCGAAAAAACGGAACTCATCTGATGTCCGGCATATCGTTCGATAAGCGGGTTGGAATACTGCGATGTCGAATCCTTCATGTCGTACCTGCCAAATAGTATATAAAGAATAGAGGATGCGCTTGTGAAACACAGGTATCTGCTCTTCTGAACAGACTCCCATGGAAAAAATAGTTCTTGATAGTGCATACAGTGATTGTTATTTTCAGTTCATACTCTGCAACGTTCCCATTCCTAACAAGTTAGGGGGTGCGGCATGAAGACCCGGCACCGTCGTATTGTTCAAACGACTTGTGTAATACTGCTTTCCCTGGTGTGGATTCTGTCGGCGCAATCGACAGAAGATCTCATGAGCACCGGTGGTGAAATGCTCAGAAACGGTGCATACAGCCAGGCTGCGACGGTCTTCAGAAAGGTCCTGGCACGCGATCCCAGCAATTTCGAAGCGCAGTTTAATCTGGGGTTTGCCTACCTTGCCTGGGGACGGGCCGATAAGGCGCTTCCGGAATTTAAAAAAGCAGCGGGAATTAATCCACGAAGCTCAGAGGTCTGGGCAAATCTCGGAATTATTTACGAAAACCTCGGCGAGACCAATAAAGCAACCGATGCCCTTGCGCAGGCCGTTAACCTCGATCCGGGCAATCTCGAGGCGCGTATCAACCTTGCTACCATGTATGCAAATCTGGACCATCTCAATCAGGCGATTACCCAGTTTGAACAAGTGCTGGAGATCGATGGCAGCAACACGACTGCTCTGACAAATCTGGCAAAGCTTATGTCGGCCAAAGAACGTTTCGAAGAGGCAAGGCATTATCTGGAACGGGCGATCCAGAATGATCCGACGAATGCCGAAGCTCAATGGGAGATGGGTAACCTTCTCTTTCGAAGCGAAAACAAACCCGAAGAAGCTGTGAAGCGATACCGAACCGCAATCAGGATGCAGCCCAATTCTCAAGTGTACTACGATGATCTGGGGAAGGCACTGGAAGCTCTCGGAAAAACCGATGAAGCGATCGAAGTATACAAAAAATACCTGGTTTACCTCAACGATGCCCTGAAAAAAGATCGAATTCGGGAGCGTATTGCCTATCTGGAGAATCCGCAAGGGACAGCCCCGGGCTCCGGCGCACGGACGCCTGTGGTAAAACGCGAAGATAAGAAGCAGATCGAGCTTCTTCGTGATGAACTCCGGGAGGAGGGAAAAGCGGAGTCTGCGCGGATGACGGTCGGTGACTCGAAAGACCTTCTGGGCGATATCGGTGAGCTTACCGATGACGATGATGGTGACTATGATCTCATCGGAGCTGCCAAGAAGCGCGCTGCCGAGGAGAAGGAATAAACGCCAATCGCCCCCACATAAACCACTACATGCCTCGATATCAGACCTATCGCCGGTATCTCCGGGACCGGTTCGGTGTTCCCGTCCTCAAAGTTCCCATAAATGGTGGGTTCTCCTGCCCAAACCGCGATGGCACCAAAAGCACGCACGGATGCTCTTTCTGCGACAACCGCTCTTTTAGTCCTGTAGCCTTCTCAGAGGTCGATCCTGCCTCTCAGCTTCGCCGGACTATCTCTCGAGTGGGTAAGAAGTTTTCCGCATTTCTTCCGTATCTGCAACCCTTTTCAAATACCTATGCCGAAGCCGGCAGGCTCAGGCAAACCTACGAATCACTTTTGTCGGTGGAGGGTGTTGTAGGGCTTGCCATTGGGACACGGCCGGATTGTCTGCCACGGCCTGTTCTCGACCTTTTGGGAGAGCTTTCTCAGAAAACCTACATAAGTATTGAGTTGGGGCTGCAGAGCGCCAGCGATTGCACCTTGAGGACAGTCAACCGCGGACATACGTTCGCCGATTTTTCCGATGCTGTAAGGGAGCTTGCCGACCGCAACATCGAAACTGTGGCGCACGTCATGCTTGGACTTCCCGGCGAAACGGAAACCACGATGTACCGCACCGCGGAAAGCCTCTCGGAACTGCCGGTACATGGGGTGAAAATCCATCAGCTGATGGTCATTGCTGATACGCCGCTTCAGGCCGAATATCAGAATGGAAAAGTGGTTCC
>JBEPYC010000046.1:0-16328 GCA_041641555.1 Chitinivibrionales bacterium
AATCCCATTTTTTACACAATATTCAACGACTTTCGGGTTGAGTCCCGGGCTTACAATGAACCGTGCGCCGGCATCGATTGCTATTTTCACATTTTCAACACTCAGCACAGTCCCCGCTCCGACAAGCATATTTCCCCGCTCCGCCACCTTCTTTATAGCCTCGGGAGCTGCCGCTGTCCGGAAGGTTATCTCCGCACACGGTAAGCCTCCTTCGGTAAGCGCATCGGCCAACCCCGAAGCATCACCGGCATCTTCAATTTTCACCACCGGCACAATCTTCAGTTTTTCCAGCTCGTTCAGAACGCTATGCATATGGTTCTCCTTCCGGGGTACCCGCTGCCTGATACTTTCGTCTATGCAGCGGATCGCGTACTATTTGCAAATACAATTCATTCGGTACTGATGCAGAAAACTCGATCAATCGCGATGCCTACTGGTAGATTTTCCCTTCTCGGTACTCTGCCCAGGCTGTTTCGAACCAGGGGTCCGTATGAGGAAGCTCCCGGCGTTTGATCCACTCGTGATCGCATGATCCGTCAGGATTCATTTCCGTTACCATGACCTTTTCTCTAAATGATTCATCTTCTCCCACAAAACGCCATTGGTCATCGAGGTCCGGGTGAGCCTTCGCTCCCTTATCGCTCAGCACCAAAGCCGACCCGCGACTTCCCACACCACTCCGTACTGCAAAGAGAGTGGCATCCAGGTATACCAGGTGCGCCGTGCAGAGCTGTATGTTCCGAAGAGCTTCGGCAAGCTCAGTCGCGTTCTCCACTTTCTGACCTTCCATACGAATCCGCTGGAGCTGTTTTCTCCCCTCTTCCACGGCTTTCTCGAGGTCCCGCACCGAACGTACATGTGCTCCTGCTTGAGACATCCTCTGCTGGAATTCCTCACGAACCTCCTGCCACGTCTGGCGCGGATTGTTACCATTCCCTGCCATAGCCAAAAGGCTTTCTAAGCTCGCACGAGCGGCATCGTCACAAGCCCCCCGATCCAGAGTGGTTTGGTGGTACACTCGGGAAATGTATTCGGAGACCCGGAAGCCGGCAACCTGTCCTGAATTCAAGGCAGATCCGCCCGGGCGATACACGCCGTGGGTTCCATTGACCTCACCAACAGGGAACAGATGCTTTATATTAGCCGATTCCCACCAGAGGTTACCCGCGAGTCCCCCGTTGTTGTGTTGAGCACAGACGGCAATCTCCAACGGTTCCCGTGTGATGTCGATCTCATGATCTCTATAAAGGTCAATTGCCGGCTGGTTCATTTTGGCAAGGCGTTCAATCGGTGTACCAAACAGGGCTTCGGACTTTTCCAGATATTCGTGAGCCTCGGAAGACAGATCGTCGAAATTGAACTCGGAAGGATTCGAGCGATAGTCAAGAAAAACACGGCGTTTCTTGATAACGGTCTCGATATAAACCAGTATATCCACAATGGATGATCCGTTCACGACTTTGCGTGGGTCGAACGGCCATTGATACCCCTTCAGAAAAACCGCACTATTCATCTCACCGGTGCTTTTGAAAAACGGGCGGAGAAACTCCTGTTCATCACTGGTGCCGTCGGCGGCGGTACTGATGAATCGGGGAATCACCTGCATGTAGGTTCCGGAAACGTTCCAGCGAAACTTGATGGAGGCCATTCCGTACTGCGATTCAGAAAGGCTCTGCGCCCTGGCTCCAGCCTGAAGCGCCAACCCTATTGCGCCGGTATGCACACTCGGATAAACACTTGTTTTGTAGATGCCACCCGGCCCACCTGTCGCAAAAACAACGTTTTCAGCGTAGTACACTTCGAACGCACTCTCGATTGATTCGGTTTGAGTGTTGACTACAACCGCACCTACCACACGGTGTTTCTCCGCGGACCCACTTGTCAGTAGCGATACAACAACTCTGTTTTCGTTCACCGGGATATCGCGCCTGCGAACTTCGTCAATCAGGACACGGCACATTTCGCGCGAAGTATACGGGCCAAACGATGTTGCTCGCTGCCGGGGGTCGTGGTCGGTCTTGTACCCGACAAACTGCCCGAACGTATCCCGGGGGAACTGTACTCCGAGATTCACCAGGTTGAGAAAAGCACGCGCCGACAAACTCGCTTCAGTCAGAGCCAGATCTCCATGCATGCTTCCCCCGGCGTAAAATGACTCTGCAAGTGCCTCGGGAGAATCGTCTTGTGATCCGCACATACCTAACTTGTAATAGGTTTGCTTGTCGGAACCGGTATTGATCGATGTTCCCATCGAGAGTCCTTCAGTCACGATACAGAGATCCGTAATGCCGCAGGCGTGAAGCTGAACGGCAGTGTTGAGGCCCGCTGCACCCGAACCTATCACCAGAGTGTGAACCTGTTTTACCGGCACGGTTGTCTTCTTATCCTGCAGTACCACTTCGAGTTCTTGTTTCATATCGACATCCCTTTACTCATAGTTCTCACCTGTTTACTCAGCCGCTATGGGTCGTTCCTTCTAAACACGCAATACATTTCGGGGTTAAATCGCCGGGAATTACGTATCTATAATCGCTCAACCGAATATCCACCATCGACCATCACTACCTGCCCGGTGGAATAGGCGATATCGCTTCGCGCCATCATAGCCGCAGCCTTTCCGATATCCTCGGGTTTTCCCCAGCGTTTCTGAAGCAGCAATCCTTCTTCGATCAGTGCATCGTACTTTTCTTTCACCACCGAAGTCATATCCGTGGCAATGATGCCCGGACGTATCTCATAAACCGGGATATCAAATTCCCCGAGCCGCACAGCCCACAGTTTTGTGGCCATGCTCACACCAGCCTTGGAAAGGCAGTATTCACCCCGGCTGGGAGAGGCGACCGTCGAGGATATTGAAGAGATGTTAATAATGCAGCCATTCCAGTCCGCATCGTTCTTCTTCTGGTCAATCATCCATTGAGCTGCCAATTGCGTCAGGAAATAGGGGCCCTGGAGATTGATTTTCATCACCCGTTCATAGCTCTCCTCGGTCGCTTCCAGGAGATCCGCCCGTGCTTTCGGGGCGACGCCTGCATTGTTGACCAGTACATGAAGCGCGCCGAACTCAGATCGGATACTTTCGATTGCCTCTTGTCGAGCTTCGGAACTGCTGACGTCCGCCTGACAGTAAAGTACCTTGGCACCTTCATTACGGAGGAGGTCCATGTTTTCGGACACTGCGCTTTCATCGAGAACATCCAGGACCGCTATATCGAAATTCTCCCGCGCCAGACTCTGAGCGATACCCAGGCCGATTCCGCGGGAAGCTCCTGTTACCAGTGCTGTTCTTCTCATGTCATTCCCTTTCATATATGGTGCTTCTATTCTGACAGGTGTTTGTGGGCGGCTTCTGCTGCAGCCATTCCTTCGGCAATCGCCTGCACGGCGGTCGTGCCGCCATTGACTGCATCCCCCGCGGCAAAAACACCAGGGACAGAGGTCATGAAAGTAGCAGGATCTACCCTGATCGTGCCCTTTTTCGTCACCTCGATGCCTTCCAGATTCTTTGTGTCTTCCGGTGAAAGTTTCTGCCCGGTCGCTTCGATAATCAAGTCAACCGGAAGTACCGTTTCGCTGCCGGGGATAGCTTCGGGTCGACGGCGGCCATCTTGGTCGGGTTCACCAAGCTGGGTGCGGACTGTACGCAGACCTGTAACTTTCCCCTCATCCATCTCAACGCCGGTTGGCTGAAGAAGTACCATCAAATGCACGCCTGCCGAAAGCACTGCGTTGCGCTCTGTTTCCCATGCGGGCATTTCATTGAAAGAACGTCGGTACACCATAAAGACATCGCGGGCACCAGCGTTCACCGCGGCAACCGCCGCATCCATCGCGGTATTGCCTCCGCCCACCACGGCTACTTTCTGAGGAATTTTCCCGTAACTCTTATCCTTTACTTTCCGCAAGAACTCCAGTGCATCGGTCGCATAGCCGTTCAACGCCTCGATCGAAACGGGAGCCGTCAGGCCCGTGCCGATAAACACCCCATCGTGCTGTTCCTTGAGGGAACTCACCAGGACATCGGTCCCGAAGCTTGTTTGCAAGTGTACGCTACATCGCCCGGCATCCACTGCCGGCTGGAGAATGGCCTCGATCTCCGCCTGTCCATCCCCAAAGCGGTGCACAGGGATAGTCGATCCCGGAGTCCCCCCCAACCGATCACCTGCTTCGTAGATATGAACACTGTGCCCCTTTTCGAGCATTCGTATTGCAAAAGCCAGCCCACTGGGCCCGCCACCAATGACCGCCATTGATTTTCCTGACACCTTCCCGGGTACTCTCACTCCGGTGATACCCTGTAGGCGCGCTGTTCGTGCCACGACAAGCTGTATGTCCGAAACGGCGATCGGGTTTTCGCAAAAAACCTTCTCCAGGCAACCACCCTGGCATTGCTCTTCAACCGGACACACATACGCGCACATCTCCGGGAGCACATTACGTTGGTGGAGAATCTCATAGGCACGAGGAATGTCGTTTTCTGCAAAGGCTTTAATAAACCGAGGAACATCTACGTGCGCCGGACAGGCTTGCGTGCATGTCGCCTCTTCACATTCACGACACCGGCGGGCTTCCTCCTGGAGACGATCGATCGAGAACCGTCGTGCCATCCGGTAGCGGGGACCGTACAGACGGCTATCGCGAACGACACAGCCCGTCTGACCGCCGTCGCGCATAATCTGAGTACATGCCGAACAGGTAACACAGGTCTTTTTCGGGTCCATCGTTCCATGGGCAAGGATGTCATTCACCGAAGAAGGATAAGCAAAGGAGCCTCTGCCTTGACCGATCAGCGTAGCCTTACCTTCCTTCACGATGCCTGCAACTACCCGCGGCATGAGATGCCGCAGCCATGAATAGCCCGATCCAATAACCGGAAGGTCGGGATGAGCGTTCTGCAGTTCCGAAACAATATTTACAAATCGTTCAAGACCAACAAGTGGATGTTCCCGCGGGATAGCCGCTCCCTTGATCGGGAAATCAAACGGGCGCCCGAAATGCGGGTTGTAATAAGGATTGCCGATCGAAACGTTCAGAAGGCCGATGCCAATGTTCTTGAGCATGCCGATCAGCTCAAGCGGATCAGCAAGGTCTTGGACCCTGTAATCATCTTTGCTCACCCCGAAGCCAAAAGGGTAGCTGATTGCATCGTAGGCATTCATCCGGGTAGTGATAATCAGCTCGGGAATCTCCTGGGAAATCTTCTCAAGTGTTTCGCGCAACAGACGGGACCTGTTCTCGAGTGATCCGCCATACTTTCCTTCACGTGTGTGGGAAGCCAGAAGCTCGGACATGAGGTACCGGTGGCAGCTTTTTATATCGACTCCATCGAAACCTGCCGCATGGGCAAGACGCGCCGCATCAACAAAGGTATCACCAAGGCGATCCAGGTACTCGTCCGTGACCACAGGATAGTCATCGGGGAGATTGTGCTTCGGGTCCAGAACAGGGCTTCGATGCGCGATGATTGGTGCAGCAACTCCAGTTGGCTTGCTGTAGCGTCCCGAATGGGTAAGCTGAACGATTAGTACCGGTTCGCGCCCGAGTTCTTTGCGAGCCGTTTCTTTCACCGACCTTACCAGCTCTCGAAATGTGTCGAGATTACCTTTATGTATGTATAGCTGACCGGGATTGGAACGGGCTTCGTGCATGACCGCGGTGGCTTCCAGCCAGATCAGCCCCGCCCCGCCTCGTGCATACCTGAGGTACCGGCGAAAGGTCAGCTCACCCGGAGTGCCGTCAACCGAAGCATCAAAGCCCTCCATGGGTTGCACGACAAACCGGTTGGGTGTTTCCTTCCCCTTCCCCACTGCAATCCGTTCCCCGAGAACCGAGGTATTCTCGGAAAAGGGCAGGCTACAGCCCAACTTCGTACACAAATCTTCCAAATCCGGATATGCTTTCAGATGAAAACGCTGATGATCGGCTACAGTGGTCATTTTGCTTCCTTTAACTTTCTCTGATAATACATTTCAAGACTTAATATACTGCAAACGAAAATCTTTAGCAACAGGAAATCCGAAAAAGTTTTTGGAGTATGGCATGGCGCGGGAGTATTTTTCTCAGACTCAGAATCCGCCCTGATGGCCGCAAAAGGTTCATTTCCGGGCCTCCTTACCTTTTCCAGACAGGATACAATCCGAATGGGCGACAAAGGATCTCCGGAAGAACACGAGCCCCAACATAAACCAGTACCAGACGAGAAGGAAGACCAGTCGGGATCGGAAACGCAACCGGACTCGAAAGCCGCACAGCCTGCCCCGCCGGATTCTTCAGAGCAGTCCTCCCCCGAAGCCGGCACTTCTTCCGAAATGGAGAACGCAGATTCAGGACGGAAGCTCAACCGGACTGTTCTGGTGGTGCTTCTTGCCGGATTAGCGTTGGCCCTGGTACCCATTTTTCGTCTTTTTATCATTCCCGTGATTCTGGCTGCGACATTTGCCACACTCTTTTATCCGCTATTTCGATGGGTAGGCGGGCGTATTCGAAGCAAGGGCTGGGCATCGATAGCGACCTGCCTGGTGCTTCTGCTCGGGCTGCTTATCCCTGCTTACATACTCATTCATCTGGTAGCCCTTCAAACAATCGACCTTTACAGTACGGCAGAGCCAAAAATCCGGGAGCTTCTCAGCCGAGGCGAACAAGGACTGATGGGCGAACTGCAGGACTCCCGTATTGTACAGTGGCTCCGGATCAATCAGATTGACTGGCGATCGGTGCTTCAGGATGCCGCCAAAACGCTGGGAAGATTTGGTACCACGATAGTCAACAAAACTTCGGCGGGACTCCTTGCGGTACTCGGAAACCTGGCCATTATGCTTTTCACCATGTTCTACTTCTTTAAAGACGGCGAGACTATCGTAAACCACCTCCGGTACATAAGTCCGCTTCGACGAGACTACGAAGACCTCATTTTTTCCCGATTTCTGCTCATCGCCCGTGCGACAGTAAAGGGCACCATCCTTATCGGCCTTGCGCAAGGATCGATTGGTGGGCTTTCGCTACTTATTTTCGGCGTTGATACGTGGCTTCTCTGGGGGTTTGTAATGATCGTTCTCTCGATCATTCCCTTAGTCGGGGCCTGGCTGGTCACGGTGCCTGCAGGGATAATTCAGATTTTACTTGGCAACCTCTGGCAGGGTATCGGCATTCTGGCGGTCAGCACCATTGTCATCTCTAATGTAGACAACCTTCTCCGACCACGCCTCGTTGGCCAGGGCGCCCGTATGCATGACCTGGTCATTTTCTTTTCTACCCTGGGGGGCATTGCCGTTTTTGGGGTGATGGGGTTTATTATCGGTCCGGTCATAACCGCACTTTTCGTGACGGTCCTCGACATATACGGTGTGGAGTTCAAGCCGGAGCTTTCTTCGGAATACACCGGACTTTCCAAAGAACAATCGGAAACAATTTCGAGCACACCTCCGGGAACTGTTTCCGAGCAGTGAGCAGAAGATGGCCGTCCTGAGATGTAATACGGCGCATTCTTTTCACTCCCAGGTGGTATTTTCGATTATTCCGCAACAGATGCACAGAACCTTCATGGGAGCACGCACATGAAACTCGGTCTCACTGGCCTTCCGAAATCCGGCAAAACGACATTATTCAATGCAGTAACAAAATCAGAAGCACCTGTATCGGCGTATACCACGGGAAAAACCGAGCCGAACATGGCGACGGTCAAAGTTGAAGACGAACGGATCAAAACCCTCTCGGACTTATACAAGCCCAAAAAAACCACCTTTGCCACTGTGGAGTTTGTTGATTTTGTTGGCGTTTCCCGAGATGAAACCAAAGGAGAAACATTCTCCCCCGACATGCTCCGCCTCCTGAAAACCGTCGATGCCCTTGCGCTGGTGATACGCAATTTTGACAGCGAACTCGACGGAGAACCGCACCCCCGGGAGGATTTGGCGGCAATATCCGAAGAACTCATACTCTCTGATCTGCTAATCACCGAAAAACGTCTCGAGCGAATCGAAGCGTCTATCAAGAAGGGGCAGAAAACCGACGCTCTGGTTGTGGAGCAGAAAATCCTCGAGCGCATTCTCGAGCAACTCAACGCGACGCAGCCCATTCGGGAAATGGAGCTGGATGCCGATGAAGCCGGAGTGATCAAGGGATTTCAGTTTCTCTCGGCAAAGCCTGCGATAGCGGTGCTCAACTCCGATGAAGCCCGATTCGGGACCAGTCAGGAGATTCTTTCCGAAATGGCAAAATCCTACCGAAGCATAGAGTTTGCCGGATCGTTCGAGATGGATCTTTCACGAATGGAAGAAGACGAAGCTCAGGAGTTTATGGCCGACATCGGCATCACTGAATCCGCACGCGACCGACTCATCGAATTGGCCTACGAAACACTCGGATACATCAGCTTTTTTACCGTTGGTGAGGACGAAGTCCGCGCCTGGAACATTACCCGGGGATCGACCACCGTCGAAGCAGCAGGGTCGATCCACTCAGATCTGGCCCGCGGTTTCATTGCGGCCGAGTGCTACCCTTACGAAGACCTGGTTACGTTGGGATCGGAAAAAGCGGTCAAAGACAATGGTAAATTCCGTCTCGAGGGCAAAACGTACATCGTCAAGGATGGCGACGTTCTCAGTATTCGTTTCAATGTGTAGTTCTCTGCTTAAGTACCCAGTGGAATGGAATGCAGCCCAAGGGCAGGGCTGATCCCGGAGAGCCGGGGCACAAGCATGCGAATAGCTTTCCTGGTCTTACTACTCAGCGGATCTGAACTGCCGTATAACTCTACGCTCTCCCTGCGTGACCGTTGCATTCAAGAAACCGGACGGTAATGAATGGAGGCTCACGGGGAATTCAGTTTCGCGCCCTGTTCCCCGGATACCATCTGACTCCCACACACATTCGCCAAGCGCGTTGTAAATAGCTACGCTGAATGTGCCCGGATTGAGTCCGGTAACGAGAAATCGGACTTTCCCGTTTGCCTTTTTCCAAATCAGACGCAGGTCACCGTCCATGGTATACGCTGGCATTTCATGTACCGCGACATTCCCATTGGGCGGTTCCATGATAAGCTCGATGCCATTTCCGGTCCTGAGATTACGCGAATAGCTTTTATCGTATGCGTTGTTCCAGTGCTCGTGCACACCGAGACTCGCCAGCGGTATTCCGTCGTTCTCTGGATCATAGGTTGCCCCCGAGGGTGGATTCTGCGCCTGTGCCGCTTCGTGAAGATAATTGTCTACCGCACCGCTCAGCATGTTTTTCTCAGCATACGCAGGTTCTGTGCGGAGGATGTCGAGCACGACCGACTCGATCGCGACACCATCCTGCGAAGCGATCAGACAGGAACTCCAGTCCGGGTTCACCTCACTACCAAACGGTGGTCTTCGAAATCTGAGTACATCGGTAGCGGACTGATGAAGCGCCGCATATAATCCATCAATCATAAGAAACAGCGTCTTACCCCCTAAATCCTTGTGCCCCATCAATTCCACCATCGGATTGTACGAACCCATCGGACGGCCTTTGAAATACCAGCCAGAGCCCCAGCTTTGCCTTTTGTCTATATCCCGAGGCGCAATGAACCCATGGAATCCGAGCATGTCATCGTCCCCCATGGGCGTGAAATACCTTTTCCCGTTGGTCGCTCTTTGGATAGATCCGAAATGGTTCTTGGCACAGGAGGTTATCCCTGCAAGGGTGTGACTTCGCAGAGATCCCATATTGATAACGTAATCGGCCTGAGAGAGAAATGTCGCGACGTACGTGCTTCCGCTCTGAGTCATCTTGTCGTCGGCAAAGTATATGACAGACGAAGAATCAGCAACCGCCTGGTGGCGTCCTTCTCCACCACGTTTATCGATATAGCGTACATCGGGGAAGGCTGGATGGCAGTACTCATAAACAGGATCGCCAAGAAATCGTGAAGGATCCCCAATAGATATTGCGCTCTGGGGAACGCCGGCCTTATGAACCAATTGCCATAGAAGGGCGAACACAACTGCCGGCGAGGGGTTGGGAGCATTATCCTGCCATTGCCGATCACCTCGCATCGACTGATTGAGATTGATCTTTATACCTATTTTTTCTCCATCCCGGTATCCGTGATCACCACGTCCGAGTTTCGCATTCAGATGCCTGAACAAAGCATCCCATGCCTGCACGTCATCGTTTCTCCCGCTCAGCCACTGAATCATATCCGAGAGCATCCATTTGACAACTGAGGTATCGGTATTTACGGGATCGAACCACTTCCCGGTGACGCCGTCCCATGAGGTCGCGGCGGTATCGTGAACAAGCACGACTCGTCCGGGGTTGATTCCCTGGGCCTGGCCGACAGGGCTCAGCGGTGCATCGGTGGGAGTAAACGGCGGAAGATCGGCGGTAGCTGCATTGACCGACACCGGCCGGGAGAGGATATGTATGCCGATCCCGACACACGCAACAATTACAAATGCGCCAGCGGCAATAAAGCGAGACCGGCGGTACAAATGACGCGCCCTTCTGATGGCCAAAACCGATCCCAGCAGAGTTCCGATATAGGCCAGAAAGCCCGCCGCCGCAGGCATCGCTACACGCTGGCAAGGATAGCCGGCACGCGAAGGTTTAGGCAGGACACGCAGCACTACCCATAGGAGCGACAATAGCCCCCCGGCAATGAAACCCGGAAGAAACCATCGTTTTTTATGCGACAGCTTCGCCTGAGGACATCGTTTATGCTCGAGCAGTCCTCTTCTGCATCCCATCGAAACAGCTCCCATCTCCTATGAAGAAAAACGCCTCACCAGTACCTGCTAGCTCGCCGAAGAACAATCCCTGGATCCGTCGGCCGGAGAATCCATTGACTCGAAGCTTCACCGCCAGAGGTGGACGAAAAAGTGGGCGAATGAAAGTCGGAGGACACCAGAGCGAACTTGTTTCATTCGACTTCGATCTCACCCACAGTGTCCAGCGCTTTCAAAGCCGGTGGTATTCCAGTCTCCAGCCACAAGAAAGAAAAATAATCGCAGGTACTGCTCAGATGAAAAAAGCATCAATTGGCCAGTCTTTCACCGAGTCGTATTTTCCGTATGGCCGCAACTCACCTCAACACCTCAGCCACAAAAGAAAGGCGCAATCTCTGCGATGTTGCATCCCGATATAGAAACGCTTCAAAAAGAACTGGATAGTTTCCGAGCAGAAAAGGAACGTGTACGAACTCTGATTGGACAGATCGGCGGAAAAAAGTCATCCAATAAGGACGCCGTCGTGAACATGACCTTTCTCGTATTGATCGTTGTGTTGTTCGTTCTCGATGTGCTCCGACATCTGTTCCATATCGATGTGCCTCTTCCTCCACTTTTTTCAATAGAGGTCGGAATTTTGCTGGTTTCAGTAAAAATCATATGGATGATACACAAACAGCAGAAAGTCGAGCATTTTCAGTTCTGGATTCTCAACTCGATCGAGTTCATGCTCAGCGATATTTCCAAGCGTCTGTGGCAACTCGAAGACCGGATCACCGATCAGCAAAAGGGCGGATCATCTCCCAAGGAATGAATGCTCACATCTCAGCCTGGTAAGTGCCGACATTCAAAGCCAACACCACAGCGGATCATACTCGAATGAAACGAAATGTTAAATACCTGGAACGGATGTTTCACCATAGTTATCGGCATGAACGATTCCGGCCGCCACTGCAGATTGTCACCGCAGGGGTATCGCGGTGGGGTCCCGAGGACAGCTTTGGAAGAAAGGACTCCGCTACCTTTTCAATTAATTTCGTCACGCTCGGCGACATCGTTTTCGAGCAGGACAGCAGAAGATATGTGGTGGGAAAAGGAGAAGTCTTTATTCCCCGACGCGGCAGTGATCATCGGTTCTCCACCGGCAGCGGGGGGCAGGCACATAAGAGATTTATCCAGATGGAAGGACCCGGGCTTGACATACTCCTAAGACTGTTCGGGCTCGACTCCCAGGACCACGTACTGCCGCACTCCCCTGTCCGTATTGAATCACTTTTCCGCGAAGCCTACGCTCTTATGCAGAGCAAACCTCCGGGATTTGCTGCGCGGCTTTCTGAAATCGGGTATTCTCTCCTGACCGAACTTGGTCGAAGCAGTGTTACGGAGTACCCTCCAGACCTGCGGCGCGCTCTGGATTACATGATGCAGAACCTTGACCGGAGAGTAAGCCTTCCGGAAGTATGCGACCAGGCAGGACTCAGCATCCGTCAATGCAACCGCCTTTTCCAAAAGCACCTCCGCCTTTCGCCCATGTCGTTTCTCACCACTCAAAAGATTCTCTGGGCCGAAAGCCTTCTGGCTAACACGAGAATGTCGGTAAAAGAAATCTCCCATGCCGTGGGGTTTGATGATCCCTTCTACTTTTCGACGCTTTTCCGTAAACAGATGAGCCTGTCTCCACAGAAATACCGCGAAAGCCTCTCGGAGTAGGAGAAAAAAAGGCAGGACGACCCGAAGATCTCCTGCCCGGTACCATTAACGCTTCCAGAATACGAGCTACTGAATTTTGACGATATTGCGCATGAACACGCCTTCCGGCCGGTTCTTTGCATTAAGTGCCTGCATGCGCAGGATATACATACCGGGCGCGGCCTGGGCTCCCCGCTCGGTAACTCCGTTCCAGGCGACAAAATTCACTCCACTCTGGAGGCGACTATCGATCTTTTTACTCCAGATCAGTTTCCCCTGGAGGTCATGAACAGAGAGCTGCACCCGTTCCACGTCGCTTCCGTAAGGGATCGTAAAGCGCACGGTTGCCGTCCGGCTAAACGGGTTGGGGTAGAGTCCCACCAGCGACAGACGTGTTGAGAGTTTCGAGGTACGGAAATGATCAAGAAAACCCTGGTTACCGACAGCCACAGCCTTCACGATTCTCGATTCGGCGGGGATGGTAATCTCCATCCACTCGGTCCCATGTTCTTCCCACTCCTTGCCCGATTCATCCACCACCCGCGCCTGAAAACCTTCGGGCACGGCCCCTGCTCGGGTCAGGCGATACGATATTGTGCGCGGTTTGTCGTCACGGTTAAAGAACACCAGCTCCGTCGCAAAACCACCTTCAAGAAGTGAATTGAATACGACATGTCCCTGGACTCTCTGTCGAGAGCGATCCAGGACACCCACCCCATATGCATGAAATGAGGGCGACTTGGGGAGCATGACTGGTGAACCATTCCCGGGCTTGTAGCCGCAATAAACCGGACTCAATTCGGTTCCATTGGATGTTCGTGTTTCGACGATATAGCTCCAGTCCTCGGACTTTTTCCGTTTGGCGACCGTCTTTGCATGGGCCGAGGTCGCAGGAGGAACAGGAGGTATCCGCAACGTCACCGGAGAGCTCGTCCAGTTGTGCACAGAATAGGCGGTGCGGTTGGGCCCTCCTATGGTCGTACTCTTGTCACCTACATTTCTGCCCGGCAAACTGATAGTGTAGAGAGGATGTGTCGTATACTCTGTTCTCCCACTCTCATCGGTTATGGAACGCCAGCTGAAAATATCCAGCGAATCTGTCGATGATGCGGCAAGGATATCACCAATTCGAATTTTGAACCGGTGGTATGGTACGGCAAAATCGGCCCATTGGTTCGGCTGTATCTTAATCTCGGCAGTGTCGTTCAGAGGCAGCGTTTTTCCTTTTCCCAATCCAACTCGCACCACATCCCTGGTCTTGAGCCACATCACTCTTCCTGGTGCAAAGGAGAAGGTCGATTTCCGACTCTCATTATACTCGAGCCACTTCATGTTCTCGGCGGAACTTGCGTTATCGGGATGTTCGAGATAGCGATAGAGCCGGAATTTTGTATTGTCGTAGTTCCACGATTCTCCGCCCGACAGATCATCAAGAACTTCAGGCACTGAAGGATCGTCGAGAATCGCTGTGGACCACACCGGTGTCCATGCAAGCTCTTCGATTGCCGTCGGATCGGAATCGGTCCGCACAGCCTGACGGGAAAGATCGAAGGTATCGATATGCGCACCGTCGCTGATAATCAGCCGGGCTCGCACACCATTTGATTCTGTCACCGAGGAGGACGGGATCTCTGCAGTGACTTCTTTGCCGTCACCCGTTCCGCACGAAGCACAGACATATCCACCAATCATCCGGTCAGTCCCGTATGCCTGATCGTCCTTCGCATAGTACAGCTCCCACTTGACGTTGCCAACATTATCCGCAATAGTGAACGTATCCCCGACTGCCTGCGAAGGCATAACGGCTGTCGAGATATCGCTCGATATGGTAACTTCGGGAGACTCGAGATCGGCGAGTAAAACATAGGGAACCGGCTTGCCCCGTGAATCCGCAAAATCTTTCGTCTTGATATAAACGGCCCGCCTGGTGTCATCGTAGGCAGTGCCATGAACGGCCAGGAGTACACCGGCACTATCACGGTACAAGCCCAGATCCGAAATGGTCGCCCCGGAAGGAATGGAATCGTAGCGGATACCAATAAAGAATTCCTGGAAAGCATCATTTGAGAGTTTGAACCCACCCCCCACCTGTACCATACCATCGGGCACATTAGAAGGAGAGACGTAGTAAACAGTATCCGGGATTTCAGAGGGCTGAATCGTATAGGAATCGTCTTTCCAGAAAACAACCTTTTCGTTGAAGAACGAGTACTGGTCTTTGTCGAAAAAACGAGCCGTTTGCCAGGTGAAGTCCGGTGTGATAACCGAACTACGCGATTGTGAAGTTGGTCTGGAGAAGGGGCCATCGTACGTCCTGAGCCACAGAGCAAAGTGGTAGGTCGTATCAAACACAAGTTCATCCAGATGAATGGTAGTGACCTCTCCGGCATCCACCTCCGTAAGGATCCTTCCATAAATGCCGGCTTCGGGTTCTCTCGAGTTGGCTTCCGCGGAATCTGTTGACCATCCGATACCCAGCTCAAGCTCGATCCCTGAAATCGGCTCTAATGTCCAGTCGATCATGATCGCGTTGGCATTTTTGTCGAACCAGAGAGAATCGATTGCCGCCGTGTTCTCCACCGAATCACCAGTACTTACGTCGGATGTCATAATCGAGACCTTGGCGTTTGGAACTACTTTCGACCACAAGAGATTCTTGCGCGCTTGAATTGCGACACTGTATTTGGTTGCGCGGTTGAGCCCCCGCAATTCGAAACTGGTCTCATCAACCGATGGGCCCCCATCGGCAACGACGATCCCTGCACCGGGTGTTGGATCGGGGAGTTCGGGAATTTCCATCGAAGAATCCGCAAAGATTACTCTAATGCTGTCAATTTCGTTCACTGGGTTCCAGGCAAGTGGCACCCCGGTCGATTTTGGCGTACCCGCGGTCAGGGTAACAGGGTTCCCGGGGCGAGGCCAGCCGGTCATCAGTACGGTATCACGTGAAGGACTCCGAAGGCCATTCTTTCCCACGATGACCGAGGAGAAAATAACGCTCTGGGTGTCACCGCGGAAACGGGTGTTCCGTATGCCCCAGGTGTACTCACCGTTATTGACCGCTGAATGAAAGGTATCGATCGGTACGGTATGGGTCTGGCCCGTTGCCGCTGAAGCCGGCAACCAGGAAAGCTCGACTTCCTTGATCCCCTCCGGGGGTACCGACAGTACGTTCTGGACAATCATAGTGACTGAATCCAGCCTCGCTGTATCCAAAACGATCGAATCCAGTGTCCCGATATTGCCGTGATATGTTCCATCAAGGGACAGCGGATTCACCGGTCTCATCGTAACCTGAGCTGCGTTCGTACGGCTGTAGGCGCTTATTCCACCGGTAAACAGAGGGCAGGCCCAGAGTGTGTAGACCTGGTGGGTGGTATCTTCCGGCGCAGGAACGTTAATCGTGGTGGTGAAAACTGAGTCCTGCATCTCAGACAGCGAAAAAGCCGTGTGAAAACCGCCGCGTGATGTGTCGATCAGGGCAGTGGAGCGTGTAAGCCACACGCCCACGCTCTCGGCATAAAACGGATCGAATGCAAGATCCCGTTCAATCGAGTCGCTCAGGTGGTTTTCCATGGTGATACTGAGCTGGTTCGGAGCGATGTAAACAGCACCCAATATCAGTGGGTTGGTTGTTTCATTGGCGACATGCAGTTCCACTGAGACAGCCGTATCCGTTCCGGCAGGACCTTTGCCGGTCACCAGAAGCGATGCGGTATAAACCCCTGTGTCACGGTAGGTATGAGTCACAGTCTTTTGATAAGTACCAGCATCGAACGTCTGTACTGGAGAGCCGTCGCCAAAATCCCATTCCCACTGAGTAATGCTGCCGGTGGAACTATCGGTGAAAGTCACCTCGAGCGAATCCTGTCCACGTGTTCTATCGACGCTGAACGAAGCATTCACGGGGTCGATGACCAGCAGCGTGCACAGCCCGGTTGTGTCCCT
>JBEPYC010000047.1:0-3082 GCA_041641555.1 Chitinivibrionales bacterium
ATCTAGCAAGCTGATTGGCCCCCAGTCAAAGGCGAAACGAGAGAGAAGGACTCGGGCGCTGAACAACACCGCGACTGCGACTACTCCTCCCATGAATCCCTGGAGCATCCCCTCGAGCACGAACGGCATTTCGATGTACAGGTTGGTGGCACCCACCAGCCGCATGTTGGATACGAGCTCTCTTCGGGCGTATATAGTCAATTTTACCGTATTCGAGATGACCATCGTAAGAGCGCCGGTTACCAGGACAAATACGACCAGTGCCCCGAGCAGAAAGAAGTCCTTGATCTGGTTTATTCGGTCGAGCCAGTCCCGCAGGTAGGATATGCCAAGCAGCGCAGGATCGCTCTCAAGTGCTTCGACCAGCGAGCTGTTTTCACCGCCCGAGTGCTCATCGGAGGGCACTATTTCAAGAGCATAGGGGAAAGGGTTTTCATTTACCGCCTCCAGCATTTCCTTTCCGTAGCTTTCTTCGAAGCGTCGCCATGCCTCATCTTTGTCCACCACAGAAACCTCAGCCACATCATTCCGTGCCCTGATCCCATCCACTAACGCATTGAGCTTGGCTGGTTGCTGCGCGATATCTTCTTCGACATAGGCGATCAAACGAAGCTGCGAAGAGGCTCGCGAGAACCAGTTCTGGAAGTTCAGGGCGGTCAGTCCAACGGCACCAAAAAAAAACAGCGATACACCAATTATGAGAATAGAAAGCGACGTCATGAGCTTTGCCTGCAAGAGCCCGCGCACCGCCTCTTTGGCAAAGTAGAACAGATGCCTCATGAGTGTGTACCAATCTGCTGCCGTTTCAGCTCATTCATAGAAACTCCGCGCACGACCGGTTTAACGGATGTGGTGCTCATGGGCCAATATGTTTGATGACCAAAGAGCTATGTCGAGGTCCGCCGTTATGCGATCGAATAATTGGTCGTCATTAAACACACCGGAAAGTACCGCGGAGCCGCGGTAGGAGGGTTTTACCTGTATTTCGTTCGCCTCGAAGAGCACGTCATCATCATCGGTTTTCGATACGATTCCTCCGGAAATGTTTCCGATTCCATCGAGAGCGAAGGTATAGGTAAATGTCTCGCTCTCATAGGTCTCATGATTCTCAGTCGCAACGAATACGGTATCCTGTATGCGCCAGTGCAGGCCCGCCCCGGTCGGGCAGGCACCGCTTGCACCACAGGCAAGTTTGAGAGTATCTCCAGTCACGGCAAGTGTAAAAGTATCAATCCCGGTCACTTCAAAAGAACCATACCCAGTCGAATCGAAAGCGCCTCCCGAAATACGGACAATCTGATCATCAGGCCTGGTGGCCCAGGGATCGTCGGAAGCCGGCGTGCTCAGCCTCTGACGTAATGTATCCCTGATCATTTTTCTTTGCCCATTTGCCTCGATCTGTCCGGAACGATGGTATCCTTTGGGGCGATCATACGCATACGAAACATCGCCGGTACTCCGTTCTCTTTTCATGAACACTCGCACCGAGTCTCTCTCCACCCCGGCCCATACATAGGAGAGTTCGTCAACCGACGACGTATCCACCAGAGACCACTGTCGGGCAAGCGTTCTTGGCGCAGTGGCATAGAAAGCGGTTACGATTGTTGTTCCGACAGGACGATTCTCAAACGAGCCGATTTTGGGGAAATCAGGGGTGGCCGGAGTATAGATCCATTCGACATAATCCAGCTGTGTACGTTCACCACCGAGCGTCTGATAGAAATCCCGCCGGAGGAGTTTGTTGTATTCAAGTGCACCGGCTCCCAGCTCACTGGCCAGCGTGAATACCATAAACGAGCTGTCCTGAAAGCCGAACTGATTCTGCGGCCGGTGTGGGTCCGGAATGGTAACCGAAACCAGGAGTGATCCCGGAGACGCAGCCTCGAAGGCATTGCGAAGTTCATACGATGCGCGCTGACCATTGTTCAGCACGTCGGTTCTCCGATAGCTGATGAGTTCAGCCGATGTTCCATCCTCTCCGATTCGCTGACTATAGATCATTTCCCGCTGATCAAAATCACCCGAATCGTACTTCCATAGGTGATTGAGTTCGACAACCTGGGGAGTGTCCGAACGAGTGAAGTAATATGTTCCATCGGTGAGCATCAGACGATTCCATTGCTCATTTCCCGTGGCAACCGAATCTTTGTACGTATCCAGAATAGAGGAATCCGGCCGTGACCACCACGTACTGGAATTGTCGGTACGCCCCAGGGTAATAACCGCGCTACCGGTCTCCCTTTGTATAATGAAGTGATCCTCAATTTCTCTGCTTCCCACTGCATCTTCAACTTCAGCCTGATGGAAATAGACCGTGTCGATACCGGTGAGATGTGTTTGCTTTTTTCGGAACAGAGCAAATTGCTCCGATCCATCCGAAGCCCATTTTTCCTGATCTGTAATACGCACTCCGGTAGAATCCTTGAAACGAAACCTGAAAAGGGTATCAAGGTAGGGAATCAGCTCGGAGGAATCCTGGTTGTATTTCCATATCCCGCTGACCAGATCATAGGCACTGTCCCAGGCCAGACCTGCCTGCAGGCTGTCGAGACCGAATCGCACTTGAAGGGTAGTACTGTCAATTGCCAGCAGGGAATCGCGAAGCAGTGTATCGATGGTGTGCGGAAAGTTCATGTCCGTCGAGACCGAAGTTCGGCTTTCGGCGAAAGCCACTTTGAGGCGCTTTGACAATTCCGATTGTGCCGCACTCTTTTTTGCCAGACTTCGTTGTACCAACGAGTCGAGTTCGGAGGGAAGCCATTTCTCTGTGGGGACCGAAGCCGAATCGAGCAATGCCCAGTCAAAATCGAAGGTCTCGGTGATACCGACCATGTCGTAGTGCGTCCTGAGCCCCTTGAGCGCAAAGACGGTTTCTTCGGCAAGAGCAATGCCCCTGTCGGTAATGTGCACGGGCTCCGGAGGCCCAACAGCCTGTTCACAGGAGGTAAGCAGAGCAGTGACTGCAACCAGAAACATTCCGGTCAATCCGACCAGGTGTCGGGAAAAGCGCACTCGGGAATGTGGATTTATCGAGGGTTTAGGCATGATATACCTCAGCAATCGGGCAGTAAGGGTAATAGAT
>JBEPYC010000047.1:3092-16016 GCA_041641555.1 Chitinivibrionales bacterium
CGAACAAACGTCCACCATCGGCATTGCAGGTAAGCGGGATAAGCACCAGCGGTCCGGAAAAGTACTTACTGTAAACGTACGAACTCTTTGTTGCTGATCTTTACGATAGCAGCCTCAGAATTGGCACCTGTTTTCGGGTCAAAGGAAACCCTGCCCGAAATACCCTGGTGAACGGACATGGACCTGAGGGCTTGTGCCACTTTCTTTGGATTGGTATCCCAGCCATTTTGCTCCAGCGCTTTGAGCACCAACTGCGCAGCATCATAACCAAGCGCAGCCACCCGGTCGGCATCTTTGTTGTACCGGCTCTTAAAATTCGCCTGAAAGCGTTTCCAACGATCGTTCTGAACCATCATCTCGAGATTTGTCGAAATGATCGCGTTATTGACGTATCGCTTTCCATCAAGAATGGTCTTAGTGGTATGCCATCCCGTCGAGCCGAGCATCTGCGTCTGTATCTTGTGGAAGTAAACCTGCGGAGCCAGCATAACGACGTCCTCGGCCGCAGCCGGCATAAAAAGCCCGCCGACCGTCAAAGTCGAATCCTCGAGCCTGATACTATCGGAGCGCAAATCTCCGCTGTTGGGGGTCATGTCCATCCCCTCAACCTGGGCGAGCCGTTCACGTCTCCTGAGAATCAGGCGAGATCGTAAACTTTGAAACTGAGGACGAAAATCATTCGCTCCTTCATCGAAATACTCTTCGGCAATGACTTCTCCACCGTGGCTTTCCACGTACTCCTTGAATCGGCGCGTAAGGGTCATCCCGTACTCGCTGAGCGGGGACATGATAGCAAACTCGGTGATATTCAGATTTTCCATCGCGTATCGCGCGATTCGCATGCCAAGTGCTCCGAGAGGAACATTCATCTGAAATGCATTCGGCGACAGCTCAGCAATCCCGTCATCGGTCGCTGTGGGAGTGATCATCAGAGCATCGCGGCCGACACAAATCGATGCGGTGACCGCGGCATTATGCGAAAGCACCGGCCCAACCACGAGTGAGACACCATGCTCATTCAAGAGCGAAAGGGTTTTGTGAGCAGTTTCCACAGCGCTGCCCTTGGTATCGGTGATGACTATTTTTACCCGCGGCCGCCCTTCTCCTGCATTGTGCTGTTCGATCGCCGCCTGTGCTCCCCGGACAATCTGCTTGCCGATCTCACCATCGTAGCCGCTTACGGGAGCCAGAAGTCCTATTTGAATCTGGTTAGAGCGGCGGTTCCTGGCTTTGTCGGCCAGTTCCTTTGCAGCCGAAGAATACGGTGACCGGGGAAACTCTCTGCGGAACTCTTCGGCACTCCTGGAAGCCCTGCCGACCTCGCCTGCAGCATAGCTCTTCTCTATTGCAAAGTACTTGAGCACCTCCTGCACCCGTTTATGAAGCGATGGAGTTTCTGCCATTTTGTGTAATTCCGCAGAAGTCAGCGCGGTTTTGCAGATCGTCTCTACATTCTTGACAGCCAAAGACTCCAGAGATTCCGGGACTCCTTTCCTGAGCGCTTCGGAGAATTTCCCGATTGCATCGGGGAATTCTTCTTTCCGGGCTAACACCACTCCTTCGAGATAGGCCATGCGCGGAATAAACTCGGAATCGGGATATTTGCGGCCATAGATCGTAAGAAGACGTTCTGCGTAGGTCAGACGGTTTTCCCGTATGAGCGCTTCAACCAAAAGCGGCACCAGGTACTCGTTGGCCTGATGGGTTCCGTTTTTCTTAACGAATGAACGGAGTACTTCGATGGTCGTTTTATAATCATTTTCAACGTAGGCCTTTTTCGCCTGTTCAAACACGGCACGAGGATCCTGCTCGGCAAAAAGGGATGATGAAAAAACGAGAATAGCAAGCGAAAAAGCGATTCGGTACATACGCATCAGTTTTTACTCCAGGTAGTAACGTCCAAAATCGAGGGTATCGGTGGAACGAATTGTTTGTCGAAGCCTCTGGTCTTCGGGTACATCCTCTTCGTTCTGAATGAAAAGTGCCTCATCGGCAAACGCAGGACATCGGCAGCGAATCGCCAACGCGACACCATCGGGAGGTCGGCACTGAATAATATTGAGCCCTTTTGTACCTGCTACGTACATTCGTGCCTGGCAGGTGCCTTTTTCTTCACCGGGAATCAGTACTACTTTATCCAGACTCCCTCCAAGAGCATCGATTACCATGGTCACCAGGTCGATAGTCATCGGACTCTCACTGGTAACCTCCATGGACTTGAGTGCGATTGCGTTTGCATCGGAGTGACCGATAGCTACCGATATCGTTCTGTCTCCACAGAGCTCACGAAGAACGATAACCGGCACATGCGAAGCAGGGTCAAAAGAGAATGTGGATAATTCTACAGGTATAAGCATGAAACAAAGTACAAGGGTTTGGCGCCCTCAGATCAATGCAATCGGACGCCCTCGGAAAGGAAGTTTTGGCACGCGCATTGCCGCCGAGCAGCTCGATACTATCCGGAGGCATGCGTTAGCATCAGCCAGTACTTAAAATACACTTCCACCTGAGGCGGGTTCCAACCTTGCGGGGATATTGTCGGTGCACCGGACCCCGGGTTTTTGCGTTTTATTCTCACAGATAGTACTTTGAAATGTGCCATATTGGCGCTGCCTCCGCCCTGTGTCTTCACTCTTCGTGCCGTGAAGGGGTGCATTTTTTGGGCACGCCCCAACACTATCCCGGAACATTTTCGTACTACTATAGAATACCGATAAGAATAGCGAGGAATGGTGAGATCTATGAACATACGCGATGTACTCAACGAGCACAGAACGACTTTCAGTTTCGAATTCTTCCCTCCCAAAACGCCCGAATCTTCAGAAGCCCTTCTGGCTTCCATCCGAGACCTCGCCCCCCTGGCACCGTCGTATGTAAGTGTCACCTATGGTGCAGGTGGTTCTACCCGGGAGCTTACACGTGAACTGATCGTAAGAATTCAACGTGAAACTTCCATTACTGTAGTATCACACCTGACATGCGTCGGAGCGAGCCAATCGGATATTAAGGAGGTCTTAACACAGTTCGGCGGAGACGGCGTGGAAAATATTCTCGCCCTTCGGGGCGATCCTCCACGAGGAAACCCGCATTGGGAAAAGACACCTGGCGGATTTGAATATGCCTCTGAACTGGTTGGCTTCATTAAAAAGAATTTCCCCAACATGGGGGTCGGAGTTGCAGGTTTTCCCGAAGGGCACCCGAATACACCGAATCGGCTCAAAGAGATGGAGTATCTGAAAGCCAAAGTCGATGCCGGTGCCGACTATATCGTAACCCAGCTTTTTTTCGATAATCGGGACTTCTATGACTTCCGCGAGCGATGTGAGCTGGCAGGCATCAAGGTGCCCATCCTGGCAGGGATCATGCCGGTAACTTCGTTGAAAGGAATGAATCGAATGGCCGAACTGGCTCTCGGCTCGAAATTTCCTGCCCGCCTTCTCAAGGCACTTGGCAGGGCCGAAGATGACGAGCATGTGGCACGAGTGGGAGTGCACTGGGCTACTGAGCAGGTGCGCGACCTGATCGATAACGATGTTCGCGGGGTCCATTTCTATACTCTTAACAAGTCACGCGCGACCATGGAAATTTACCACAGCCTCGGTGTGACCAGCTCACGCAGTCTTATCGAAAACCCAAACGATTCCTCTCCCATCGGCTGATGACCAAAACGGGTGCATAAACGCGACGGTTTTCTGATAGTGTCGCATTTATGCACCACTTTTTTTCTCCCCTCCCCAACGCATCCTTTCTCATAACATCCCTTTTTCCAGCCACTTACAGCCAAGCCGCTCAATTGGCACACCTGCTGCTTTGTATGAGGGCAAGTTCAACGACAGCACGGTGAGATTGGTTTCCGCAGGGAGCAATGATCCTCCATTGTGACCGGCTTTCTTCACTATCGATCCGCTCTGTAAGAGAACGCACCCGTTGAAATCGGCTGCAGGCGCCCCGGGAATTGTGCACAACGCATGTGCTGCGGACAACGGAATCGACACATAACCATCGTCTTTTTATGTAAGGAGTTATCCATGAAGTCCGCAATATTTTCATCAGGTTACGAAGCATACCAGGTCGCCAATGTCATTTACGCTGGTCCGGTAAGTGAGATTCCCGAAGAGAAGCGGCGTAACGACAGTACCCATTCGTTCAAAATGATTACGCCACTGGGTGCTGTCAGGTGTTACTACCGCAACTACGATTCGGCTGTAAAGGCTCGGTCTGCTTTGGGGGCCATGATGATGAGTATGAAACCGTACCTTTTCCGGCACGGCTATCAGCTGATCGATCCGCATCGGATCGTTTCGTTTCGGAGAGTTGTTCAACTGAGAACTCCCCAGAGAGATTACACCCATGCGGTAATCGTCAGCCTGGAGACAGTCGATTCGGGCAATAATGAGGTATGGCTGCGGTACAAGTCCGAAGAGAATGCAAGCAAGGGAAGGCGGGCGCTGTATGCCGCCACCTACGCTTTGAACCAGACCGTCTCTCCCGAGCAGTCCCGTTCGGACCGTCAGGAGAATAAGCCACAGGAAGAACTGGTCACTTCCGGTGCTGAAAAGGACGATCTTCCGTTCTAAGCGAATTGTTTGCAGGGATCGGACATCATCCACTCTCTGATGGAGGTTTGTCCGGTCCCATCTCTACGGACGGGCGGTCCGGCCCGCGCGGCGCTTGTCGACACAGCATTGTCGGCAGGCGCCATTTTCGTCTTCTCTCTTATACTTCTGTACCCACTCCTCGTTGTGCAGGCCCATGTCTATTGTTCCGGCGGCCATGGATTTCCTGTGTCCGGGTTTCGCAGCTGAGGGAGGTCACCATCTCACCGGCAACCCCCGCTGGACCAACAGGACAAAGCGGAAAGGGACCTGGAAGATGCGCGTTTTTTCTAATTCGGGGAGAGACGCGGGACAGCGATGCCCATCAAAGGATCTCGTCGTCAGCCTCTTCGATTGTCGCGTACTGCGGCAAAACCCGGCTGACATTGGTAGTATCCAACAAACGTTTTATTTCCGGGGAGACCGATATCAGAGAAACGCTGCCCTCTCGCTGCCTAAGCCGCTTGTGGACATTCATGAGAAGACCTATGGCCACACTGTCCATGTACGAAGCGTTCTCGAGCTGAAACGCGATATTGCTATGACCTGCATCGAGAGCTTTCCGCACTGCTTCGCGAACAGGATGGATGGTACTGGCCTTGAACTCGGCAGGGATACGCAAAAGCAGATAGGTAGCACGCTCTTCCTGATCGATCGGTGACTTTTCTTCTTCTTCCAATTCAGCGTCTTCGGCTGTTGCGTAGTAGGTTACCTGACGAAGAAGACCGGCGGCATCGATTGCAGGACGTACCTGAGAAGAAATTCCCACAAGAAGTACTTCGCCGCCCTGACCTTTAAGACGCTTGTAAAGGCCAAGGATCAAACCGATAGAACCGCTATCAAGCGAAAGCGTATTCGATAAGTCAAATCCGACTCTCTTTTCCCCTTTTCCCACAATCTTATCGGCTGCCTTTCGAACATCATCGGCTGCCTGCCCCACAAAACGCCCCTTGACACGAAGGAGTGTATATGTGGTGCGCTCCTCAGTCTCGATTGAATAGTTTGCGATACTTGAAGGCATAATCATACTCGGAAGACTTTGTTGGGCCGATTTTACTCCGGATAGACTCTGTTATATAAAACAGTATACTATTCAGGAAGAAGGTTGTGAAGACAGAGTCGGTCGAAACAGAGGCCGGAATGACACACGGACTCTGGCGAGACCTGCTCGATATTAGAAAAAGTTCGGCGAGGGCCTGGAACCTATACAAATGTCCGATGGCTTAAAAAATGGCGTCATTGTTTTCGTAAGGTGTATATTTTTTTACAGGTAATATTCATGAGCTTTAAGAACGATCACCCAAATCCCCTTCATTCATCAATACTTCCAGATGGCCCAATCGGTGTATTCGATTCGGGCCTTGGTGGTTTGTGGGTTCTCAGCCGGCTCGCTTTGCGCCTCCCCCACGAGTCGTTTATCTTCTTTGCCGACAGCTCAAGTTGCCCGTACGGATCCAGGACGCGTGCATCTGTACTCGAGCTTTCCCGGCGCAATGTCGATTTCTTGCTCGAACGGGGAGCAAAGGCCATTGTCATAGCATGCAACACTGCAACCGCGGCTTCCGTTCGCCGGCTTCGGAAAGAGTATGCTGTTCCGATTATCGGAATGGAGCCGGCAGTGAAAAAAGCCTCTGCGGAAACACGAACAGGAAAAATCGGCGTTCTGGCAACGGCTGGGACATTCGAAGGCGAACACTACCGTGAGACCAGCCGTAAGTATGCCGCTCACCATAGTCTGATCACCCGCATTGGTGAAGGTCTGGTTGAACTGGTAGAACAAAATCAAGTGGATACCGAGAAGGCCAGAAAGCTCATTGCGGAATATGTCCGCCCCATGCTCGATGCACAGGTAGACCAGATTGTACTGGGATGTACCCATTACCCGTTCTTTACTGAGCATATCCGGAGCATGGCCGGGCCCGGCATTACCATTCAGGATCCTTCAGATGCGGTTTCACGGAGAACTGAAGAAGTCCTCAGAAGCCATGGACTTCTCAGAACGGAAACTACTCCCGGACGACTCCAGTTTTTCACAAGTGGCGAATCGGGGCCGCTTGTTTCCATGGCATCGTGTCTTTTTTCCGGTCCCATTCAGGCAGATTCGGTTTTTCTTCCCCCTGCATCGCCATGTTCCGACTCCGACCACTCTGCCGCGAGATAGCATGCAAGCGGCTGATTCCGCAGCCGTCGCGACTTCTGCTCCTGGCTCACCTTGAACAATGACTGAGAATAGATCAAAGGGCACGGGAAACCTGTTTGTTCTCCCGCGCCCGTTTTTTCACAAGACGTTGTAAGCGGCCCGATTTCGCCCTACTGAAAGAGGGTTATGCCCCCAAAAGTCAGGAGTTTGAACTCGGCGTCTTCCCAGTTGTCGTTTTTTACTTCCGATCCGGGCCCTACGCCCCCAAAGACTCCCAGCCAGGGGGTAATATTCCAGCCGGCACCCAACCTGACTACATTCAACTGCCGTACTTCAGGGGTGTCATCTTCCCAGGTATCGATGTTCGCAAGGTACATTGTCCCGACATCGAGTTCAACATACGCCGGTCCGATAGGCAGATGATATCCCCAGAACGTACTGTAGGAACCTGCATTATCGTAATCTTCCCCAAAATCCATTCCGCCGATTGTAATGACCGAGTGGAAATTATTTACTACGAACTTCGCACCCAGGTTTATTCCCGAAAAGTTTGACGTATATGCGATAGCACTCTGAGTTCCGTTTTCGGCTATGTTTATGATACCGAAGGGAACCCCATGCATGTGCTCGGCAATATTGATGAAACCAGCCTGCACGCCATACATGTTTTCAGACACATTGATAAACCCAGCCTGTAGTCCCATCATTTTACCTTTGGTAATATTGAGAAGACCGGCGTTCTGCATCCCCGTGAAGTTACCCTTCGCGACGTTTACAATACCTACAGTCTGGTATCCAACGGCATTCGCCGGTGCGACATTCACTATGCTCGAGGCCTGGAAACCATGCATGCTCGATTCCACATTCGAGACTATGCCTGCGAAGCTCACCCCCCGCAGCACATCGATACGCGAATTGATAAGTGCAACGTCGAATCCGACCACACTCTCCGCTGTTTTACCGGTGCTAAGCGGATGAGCGAGCGTAAGAGAAAACGGGATGGTGTCCTGCGCATGCACTCCACCGCCAAAACAAGTCGCTACCAACAATGCCACGCCTACGCTCTTGATACACCTTTTCATAAGGTAACCTCCTCAAATTGTGAATGGTTCTTCCGGCTTGAGACAGGTTACAACGCAATGCACATGCCACCGATTAGCGACAGCTTACTTTGCCTGTTTCCGTGCATTTGAGGCCGAAAAACTGCCAGGTACTCCAGGCGCTCAGCCGAGAAAGGTGAGTGACAGATGGAAGCAATATATCAGGATGGTATGCAAAGGGGTCATCGATACCAGTGCCTGCGCGGATCCTAACCGGGGCGGAGTATAACAGGATGGGTATTTTTGATCACCGGGAGGCGTCTTCCATGACTCCCGCCCGGTCGTTGAGCATGTTGGCATGATCGAGGGAGTACCGGTCGACTTGGAGGCCGGGGTACACACGGACTCGAAGATAGAATGGGGGACAAGAGACGGCGACCCACACCACCAAAGCATCATGTTTTCAGAAAAGCTTCTTGAGTGTCTCTGCGGCGTCGTTGGCTTTCTTTTTGAGTTCTTCCTCGGCTGCTTTCTGCTGCTCCTGCGCTTTCTTCCTTGTTTCTTCCCTGAGCCGCCGCTTTTCTTCTTCGATACGTTGTTGAGCCTGCTCTTTGGCTTCCTGCACTTTTTCAGTGACCTGTTTTTTGGCACTGGTCTGCACATTGCGTGCGGGTTTCGATGCGGGAGCAGTTCCCGAGCCTTCCTTGAAAGTAAAATCTGAGGCTTTCGGGCTGGAAATCGTTCCGCCCAACCCAACAACTACCGTCACTCTCCCATCGCGGTCCACCGGGATACCCATATCCCTGGTAACTTCACCAGCCAGGTTTGCGGCTTTTTCTCCCAGGGCTGCTGCAATAAGGCTTTGTCCCGCCTGGCGTGCGCTGCTCTGGGCTTTGACTAACGTGCTCGACGGACCTTTCGGCAGACGATTGGCTATTTCAAGATCAAGCGTGGCATCGAACCCGACACTTCCATCAACATCCCATTGGCCGGTTTGATTCGAACTGATATCCATCGACTCGACTATCACACGTCCTTCGGCAATCCGTACCGTAGTGGCCATGCGGCTGTATTCAAGATCCTGTATCTCGACGAACTTCCCGAGCACTCCCGAAACACTCCGTGTAAGCGGACCTTTCGCTATTTTTCCGTTGTTCAGAACCCCGGTCATTTTGCCGTCCAGTGCGTTAGTCAGATTATCAGCCGTTGTTCCCCGGGTCGTAAACGTCCCCTTCATCGATCCATTTCCTTCAAGCGCACTGCCCAGATTGCGCAGGTGTCCGACGAGTGCGTTTTCCGCGGGAAGAAGTCCACTGAGCCCCGAAACCATCTGCCCAACCTCGACCCCATCGGCATCGATACTCGACTTGACATAAAGCCGCGGCGCTTTCGACGCATCGAGATGCACTGCATTGTTCATAGTACCCCGATACATGCCCCCCGTTACATTCATGTCAATAACATTGCCCGACAGGCTCACATTGGAGGTAACATTGGACAGCTCAATTCCCTTGTAAATCAACCGCTGATTTCTGATCCTCCCTTTGAGATCCACCGGCGACATCGTCCCGGCCACCAGCACTCCTGCGGCTTCGGTTGCCCCTTGGTTCTGCCCCTCCGATGCCGTGGCCTCGCTCTCCGGGAGAAACTCATCGGTGTTCATGAGCGGAGAATTCATTGTAAACGAAAGCAGGGGACGGGGGGCTGTCGAATCGGGCAGTACCAGGGAAAGCCAGTCTTTCAGATGCCCGTCGAACTCCATAGAGGAAGTGCCGATCTGAATGTCCAACCTGGGAACGATCGCATCTGAAGCAAGCTGGATCGTACCGTTGGTGACCACTGGCTTTGTAACTGCCGGCGTAACCGTAACCACATTCTTCAACCCGATCGTTCCATTAAGCTTGAGTGCAGCGGGATTGGAAGGATCTACCTGCCCTTGTGCGTCGATATCCGCATCGATCTCACCTTTGACCGTGTTTCCTTCAGGCACAGGTACGATGTCTTTCAGATCATCAAGGTTGACCGAAGCTCGCACGTTCGCTGCAACCTCCGGGTCGCTGAAGTTCCGCGCCCAACCCTTGACCGATATCGGGTTCTTTCCCAGGTTGAGGCTCAATCGACTGATTTTAACACTATCGGCGGTGAAATCGAGTGCAACTTCGATATCATTGATCGACTCCGGAAGGTCAGGATAGGAGATCCGGGCATTACCTACCCGAAGAATTCCATTTAGGTCAGGTGTTCTCGCTGAGTCGATTGGTCCCTGCGCGTTCACCCGAAAAAACACGTCTCCCGAGCCGGTTGCACCCGCGAGTTCAGGAGCAAGCTCGGAGGGTACAATCTTGAGAAGGTGAGCTATGGAAAGGGTATCGGTTGTAATTACCAGATCCACCTCAGGTGCAGAATGAAAGTTTGCGACCGATCCGGAAAGATTCATGTAGACATCCTGAACCGATGCTCGAACACGATGAACTTCCGCGGTTCCCTCGACGATATTCGCCCCGATGTCATGGTCGACGGTCATTGTGAGATTTTCCAGCGGTGTCGAGAGGCCTTTTGCCCGAAGGATGATTTCGTCTATGGTGAGTTCACCCGTAGCAGACACATCGGACAGGTTTTTGTCAATTGAAAACTTTGTCTCTTGATTGATAGAACCCAGTACGATCGTCTCGTTTTTTTGCCGGTTTGTGTACTCGATCCTGCCGTCGCGGATTCCAAAGCTGTTGAGCGCCAGGGGAATGGGCAGGCTTTTTTTGCGCTCCGGATCTTTTTCCTGCACCAGATTGGTATCCTGTGCCACTACCGCCAGATCATCGAAATTGTACTCCCCCGTTGAATCGACTTCGACTTTGATCCGGGGTTGGATAACCGTGATCTCGGCGATCTCGGCTTTTCCCTGTAGCAGGGACATGAGTGCAATTCTGACACGGAACTCTTCGATGCTCACGAATGGACTCCGGGAGAAACCTTCGCGCCGGGTTTCTGCAATGCTGAGCCCGGTAATACCAGCACCAAGGTACGGGAAAACCGAAACACCGACATTTTCGACTTTCACATCTCTGCCCAACTGTTTTTCGATTTTCGGCAGGACGAGCGCTTTGATCTTTTCGGGAGGAAGCAGAAATCGAACCGATATAGCCGCGACACCCCAGAGAATAACCATGACTCCCAGAATGAGGCCGACGATCTTGAGTGGTTTGTTCTTCATTGTTCGAAGCTCCCTTTGACTACGGTACGCGAGCGCGCATACGGCTTTCGCTGAGCATGAGTACGAATGTAATTATTGGAAAACTGACTTGAGAGTAGCTGAGAAGTAATATAATCAGTACGTTCTCACAGGCACAAACTGATAAAAGGTGTCTCAGATCTCCGGAATCGCGGTATCTACAATGTAGTACGGGTAATCGGTGACTTTGGGATCGTGCCGGGAAATAAGAGAATCGACTTCGGCAACCCGCTTGTCCGAGTCCGGATGAGTGGAGAGCGGCTCGAAAACCACGCCCTGCTTTGAAGCGAGAAACTCCAGAAAGGTTTTCATGCCGAGGGGGTTATAGCCAGAAGCAATCAGGTAGTCGATGGAAAGGCTGTCGGCTTCGTACTCCTGGTCCTTACTGTAATCGAGAACGGATAATCCCGCGGCAATATCCACGACATTGCGAACCCGAGTGCTGTCTCCGACCAGAATGTCGAGAATGAAGTCGTACCCTTTTTGCGCCATCAGCCGTTCGACCCCATGGCGTTCAGTCACATGCCCGATCTCATGGGCCATTACCCCCGCAATTTCTGCTTCATTGCGAGCCGAATCGATCAGGCCGGTAAAGAGATAGATATAGCCGCCGGGAAGTGCAAAGGCATTCACGGTAGAATCATTGTCGATAATGAAAAAATGGAACAGGAAATCGGGGCGGGTTTCCTGATTACGGGCAAGGCGGTGCCCGATGGTATCGATGTAGCTTACCAGACGTTGGTTATATCCTGGCTTTTCGGTATAGAAACGAAGCGAGGTATCCTGCCGAAGCTGTTCATGAAATTGCCGACCGAGTTTTACTTCCTGGGAGTCGGAAACGAATTTCGCACCAGTTTCACCAACAGTATCCGTGACCCTGCCGCAGTGGGCAAGGCATGCAAAAAGCAGAAAGGTGAATATCTGTCGCAGGATGCGTTTCATGCAAAATGCTCCTATTGCAAGCCGGTGACTCGAATGCCAAAAGAGACAATCAATTGCCTTGGATGCATCCTCGGAGTACTCCTAAGTCTCAAAACTAAGAATGCGCTGGAGCGATAACACTCCAGCGCACAAAGCCACATATCAATTTCTAAACACCGATAACGCTATTTGTAACCTTTTACCCGTGCAGTTCCAGTATGTGTTCCCGTTTCCGTAGAGACGATTTCGAGGAGCACATTGGTGTTCTCGGTTGATTGCACGACAATCAGATTACCGGGCTCAACAAGCAGTGAATTCAAACCGCTACCCGTCCAGAGGTCATCGATTTCACTCTGGGTTGTGATATCATCAAAGTTCACGCCACTGACCTTAACGAACTTTGTCACTGGCGGATTCGCTACGTTGGAAGCCGATAAATACCCAGCTCCGACAGCAGCATCTGGATTCCAGATTTTCGGAAGCGTATCAGAATCGGTTGCGTAGTAGAGGTCAAGATCTGCAACTATTGCTGAATTTCCTTCAATCTCAGCCTTTTCGTACACAACCATTGCGTCTACATCCAGTCCCGACCCATATTCGTTGTTCTTCCAGGAGCCCAATGTAACAGTCGTGTCGATTAACACGATGGGTGACGTACCACAATCATTTCCTGTCAGTGAGAATGGCTCTTTCTTCGTGCTCTCATCCGTGCCTGAGGTGGCCTCAACGACCAGGTTGTAATCTCCATTGCACGCCGAAGATGCAACTGTAAGAATCACGGGAACTTCGTATTCGACCTCATCACCACTTGGGACAGTACCCAGAGTAGCCGTGACGCCAGAGGCAACACCGCCGGCGGAATTAGTGACCGAAACCGAAGTGATGGTCGGACGTTCATTTTCACCGGTGAGGGTGATGGTGACATCTGTGTTCGATGGAGAACCGGCGACAATGTTCAACGTATCGATCGAGCTTATGACGATGGAGACATTATCCGTGTTC
>JBEPYC010000048.1:0-15983 GCA_041641555.1 Chitinivibrionales bacterium
CCCCCAAGATGATATGCTTTTCTTTCATACGACTTTCCCTCCTCTGGTAAAAGGTACCCGCCCAAAATACAACCGGTTAAACGGATACGCCATTCCCCATCCAATCGTACTCGTACACGTAATCGTCGTCGAACTCGAATCCCCCTTCCTTTCAAATTCGACAACGACCACGACAACGAGTACCGCTTCGCTGAGTACGATTCCGTTCAATCGTACTCGAACCCCCCTTTTCTTTCAAAACCGACAACGAGTACGGCATGACCGATACAATTGCTCAGAGAATTGCGGTGGATCAGGTGGCGATTCGGGTGATGAGTACCACCGATGCCTGTGCGTGGGGGGCAACGGAAGTTCGGGTCTACCAATGCACCCAACACCCCCCTACGCTGGCGCAGTGCCACCCATATTATTCACGAGTCAAGGTAAGAATTCTTGTTATCAGTAGCTTCGAAACGGATTGAGCCGCTGCAAAACCGAACGCCCTTTGCTGCTGGGCCGCCAGACAAAACGGCACTGGGGGCATTTGATCCGTCGACGGCCCTGGAGAGTGCGCCCGGGGCTGAAAAAGAACGGGTCATAGTACGAAACCCGCTTGTTACCGCATCGGGGACAGTGCTCTTGCGGGGCTTCCCAGAAGCTGTCCCAGAGTTCTTTGAGGATACTGGGTTTTTTAACGTTTTCGGAAAAACTACGGTGGCGAGTTGCCATGAGAAAACGCTCCTTGCTACAGGACGACTAAACAACCGGGGTCGGGAGAAACAGCTCGACATAGGTCTTTTCGGCAAATATGTCGGTCATTCCGGCGATATAATCGGTGATCATACGCCAGGTCTGGGTTGATTCGGTGTAATTACTGTTCTTTATGAAGTTAAAAAATACCCGCAGCGACGGGCTCTCTTTGGTGATCTGCTGGACAAAAGCGGTCTTGCTGCCGCGCTCTGACGTGTCATGGATACTGGTAAGCTCGTGGTACAACATTTCCAGAATGTGATCCGACTTCTTGGATTTCCGAAGAACATCCGAATGAAGATATATGTTTTTGTAATTGAAATCTTTGAGAAGTTTCATCAACTCAAATGTCTCACTGCTCATCTCAACCGCGTCTTTATCGATACTGTTGGCGATAACATCGTTTACAAAAAACCCGATAATCTTGCCGTTGTCCGTTCCAAGTCCTTTGGCTACTTCGGTGGGGATGTCCGATTTTTTTACAAAACCAGCCTTGATACCGTCTTCGAGGTCTCGCCCGAGATAGGCGATCCGATCGACCATACGCACAACACACCCTTCCAGAGTTGCCGGGTAGAAACTTCGGTCGTGGATATCTTCGAGTTTCATGAGGTCGCGATTGCGGTCGGGTGCTACCTTCGGCTCGAATTTCTCCCCACAATGAGTAATGATACCATCGCGGACCTCGTATGTCAGGTTTAATCCTGCGCCATAGTTAGTAAGCTTGTCTACCACCCGAAGCCCGTGGATTTCGTGCTTGAACCCGCCGTCGACCCCGTGCTCGCAAAGAACCTCGTTGAGAAGGCGCTCTCCCGCGTGCCCGAACGGAGGGTGACCCAGATCATGGGCCTTGGCGATTGCGTTGATGAGATCGGTGTTGAGATTGAGACATCGTCCGATCACCGAAGCAATACTGGAGACATGGAGCACATGCTCCATCCGGGTGCAGATATGGTCGTTGTCAGGAGACAGGAATACCTGTGTTTTATGCTTGAGACGCCGGAATGGGGGCGAATGAAGAATCCGGGTTTCATCGCGGGCGAATTCCAGGCGGAACGGATCTTTGGTAAGATGTTTCTTGCGGCCCAGGGATTCGGTGCTTTTGAGGGCGAACCGGCTGAGTTTTTCCTCGTCTTCGAGCAAGAACTTGGTTATGTCGAATTCAGATTTCATTTGGTAGTTCCGTCCAGGAATTCATAAACGAAGGTCTCTTGGTGTTCAGTATCCAGGGCGAGCCGGCGTTTCCGAACCGCTTCCAGTGCCTTCCGGGCATCCAGCTTGTGAAATCGCCCGATAATGCAGGTCAGAAGAAGCCCCGTGCGGCCGATTCCGGCCTGACAGTGGACACATACCGGCCGATTGTTTTGCATATGGTCGATCGAGCTTTCTACGAGCGTATCAAAAGCAGTACGGTCGGCGGGCACCGAAAAATCATCGATCGGGAAATATCCCCACTGAAGACGTGCTTTTTCGCAGAGTTCTCCAAATACCGGAGCCATGGGGTTGAGTGAAATAAGCACCCGGACACCTTTTTGATAGAGTTCCCCGAGATCGGCAAGGACGTACTCGTCGACATCGACGCGATATCCTCCGGGACGGGATGTGCCCGCCAGCTTGCCCGGTATTACCCACGAAAAATTCCAGAGCGCCACTGATTATCCTAACGAGTCAATAATGTACTGAGGAGGATCAAAATTTCCAATACTTCAAAATATACGCGATTGACGCCACCACCCAGATTGGCGCCCAATCCAAAATATCGATAGAGTTCGGCTATCAGGACCGTTTATCCTGAAGAAAACAGGACCGTGCGTTAAAATTATGTATTTTTGGGCTTCTTTCGACAACCAGGCTGACTTCTGCCTTTTCAATAAGATACCTGCACAATCGTATATACAAATTGATCGGTGATGTCATGAACTCCGAAACGATAGTCCTTTTTATTATACCGTTGGTCTCGGCCCTGATCGGGTGGCTTACCAATCTTCTTGCGGTGAAGATGATATTCCGGCCGCGGAAGCCACGGAAGATTTTGGGAATCACAATCGTAGGACTGATTCCCAAAAGAAGAAGCGATCTGGCTCAGACGATTGGAAACACCATAGAACGAGAGCTGATCTCTTTCAGGGATTTCCGGCAGGTGCTGCAGACCCCCGCATTCCACTCGGAGATGGTGGCGGCGATAAACGAGAAAATCGATGAAACCATAGTCAAGCGCCTGGGTGACAGCCCTCTTGTTTCACTCATGATGGCATCGGATTCTCTTGGCGTTATTAAAAAACGTCTGACTGTCGAGTTGGAAGAGGCAATACCGCCGCTGATCGATAAATTCATGGGCTCGGTGGAACAGCGGCTCGATCTCAAAAAACTGGTCCGGGATAAAATTGAAGACTTCGAGCTATCCAAGCTCGAGACAATCATCTATACAATCGCTGCCAGGGAGCTCAAAGCCATCGAGCTGTTCGGTGGGGCTCTCGGGTTTCTTGTTGGGCTGTTCCAGGTCGGGATTTTACTTCTTTCACGATTGTAGCCGAAGTATTCGTCGGCTCTCGGTTCGGGAATAACCGCGCTCCAGACTGCTGTTATGAAAATTTCATCGAGGCACCTCGCTGCTCTCACCATTCTTACTATTGCCTGCTTGTCCGTGCCTTCAAAGGCCGCACGCGTGTACTCGTGGGTAGAACCGGATACCCTCACACTTGGTGATCCAATAGAGATTACCATTGCGGCGGTAGTGCCGTCGGGGGCAACCGTTGTTCCCCCCGATATCGAAGCAGAAACCTTTGGTGAGTTCGTGGTCAGGGAATGGACCAGTCGTCGTGATGAAACGATTTCGGGGGACAGTGTGCAGTTTAAGTACCTGGCAACCGCCTACACGAACACTGCAGACACCATTCCATCACTGAAATTTCTTTCCATCCGCAACGACACCACGGATACCCTGTTTTCACCGATGCTTCGGGCGCGGGTAGTGTCGGTGCTGCAGCCCGATTCGCTGAAAGACGATTCGGTAATGATCAAGGATCTCAAGGCTCAGCAGGTGGCCGGAACACCGTCGCTGCTCTGGCTCTGGATCACCCTGGGGACAATCGGTATCGCCGTTCTCGTTGTGCTGGCCCGCTATTTCCGTGGCCGTAAAGAAGCTGCTGCTTACGTTCCCCCTCCAAAACCTCCGTACGAAGAAGCGATCGAGGCTTTGAACACGCTGGAGGCGCGCAGCCTGGTGAGGATGGGGCAGATACGAGACTATGTATTCGGGATCTCCGAGATTCTAAAGAGATATATCGAACGCCGGTTCGGAGTGAATTCGGTTGAGTACACCACCGAGGAGATGCTCGGATGGATTCCGCAGGCGCCGGTTGGCAAAGAAAACCGTGAGCGTCTCGACTGGTTTTTCAGGACGACCGAACCTGTCAAGTATGCGAAATTTATTCCCGACGATGAAACACTGTACCGTTTTGCAGAAGAAACCCGGGTGTTCCTGGAGAACACCCGCCCCCGTGTGGGCCCTGAAACCGAAAACGGATCCGGCGGCGGGACTTCAGGAAACGACCAGCAGGTTCAACAGAAGCACGAAGCGACACAAAGCTCATGAGACTGAAAAATCCTGAATTCCTATTGCTGCTTCTCGCCTGGCTCCCGATGGTATGGGTCTACATCCGACGGGAACGTCGTCTTCGGCCGAGTGTGCGGTTTTCGGATCTCTCTTTTATCCACACCTTGCCAAGATCCCCTCTCCTCGGTGCGCGCCATTCACTTCTGGTGCTCCGGCTTGCGGGGGTGGGACTTTTGGCTGTTGCCCTGGCTCGTCCGCAGAAGGGGCATACCGAAGAAGAGGTCACGACCGAAGGTGTCGATATCGTGCTGGTACAGGATATTTCGACCAGTATGAAAGGTCTTGATTTCAAACCGGAAAACCGATTGCATGTAGCAAAGCAGAGGGCTAAGGAATTTGTCTCCAAGCGCAGAAGCGACCGAATCGGCCTTGTCGTGTTTGCGGGGCGCAGTTACACCAAATGTCCTTTGACCCTTGACTACAACATATTGACCCGGTTTCTGGAAGATATCCGTTTCGGGGATGCCGAAGATGGGACGGCGATCGGAACTGCCATTGCCACTGCGGCGACCAGAATCAAGGATTCACCGGCAGAGAGCAAGGTGATGATCCTTCTTACCGATGGAGCAAACAACCGAGGGGACATCTCTCCGGCTGCCGCGGCGAAAGCCGCCGGTGATCTGGGAATCAAAATCTATTCGATCGGTGTCGGCAAGGAGGGCCAGGTGCCGTATCCGGTTGAGATTGTTAACCCGTGGACGGGACAACGCGAGACCCGCATTCAGATGGTCAAGTCGGAATTGGACGAAGAAACGCTTCGGGAAATTGCCGACCTGACCGGAGGGAAATTTTTCCGGGCACAGAATCCCCAAGCCCTTGCACAGATCTACGATACTATCGATGAGCTGGAAAAAACAGAGATAAAGACCAAGTCCTACACGAACTATTCGGACCGCTTTTTCCCCTGGCTTTTCTGGGGAACGGTATTGTTGATGTTAGAGCTCTTACTGGCACACACGCGTTTCAGGAGGATACCGTAACCGACCATGAAATTTGGTGATCCTCACTTTTTCTGGCTGTACCTTGCCATACCTGTCCTGATTGGCTTTTTTATCTGGGCCTATCAGAGGAGGCAGGCGATGCTCAAGCGGTTTGCATCGCTTTCTCTGGTGCCTCGCCTGACTTCTTCCTCGGGTCTCCCCCGGCAGGTGGTCCGATGGACCATGTTTCTGCTCTTTTTCTTCTTTGTCGTGTTTGCACTGGCCCGGCCGCGTTTTGGTGTGAAAATGGAGATGATCGAGCGGAAAGGTGTCGATATTGTCGTCGGGTTGGATATCTCCAGGAGTATGCTCGCCGAAGATATCACCCCAAACCGGCTCAAACGCGCCAAACACGAGATAGGCAAGTTTATCGATCTGCTCAAGGGCGATCGTATCGGGCTCATCGTCTTTGCGGGAGAGAGCTTTGTACAATGCCCCTTGACTCTTGACTACGGTGCGGCAAAGATGTTTCTGGATGCAGTGAGCACTGGATGGGTACAGGTACAGGGGACAGCGCTGGAAGACGCTATCGGTCATGCATCCCGGGCGTTTCGTTCCAAATCTCAGAAGAGCAAGGTTCTGATATTGCTGACCGATGGAGAGAGCCATGAGGGAGATGCGATTCGAGCTGCGCGTGATGCAGTCGAGGAAGGGGTGAAGATCTACACCATCGGTATCGGTTCCGAAAAAGGCGTTCCCATTCCGGTACGCAAGGGTGGCGGTAATGTGGTGTACAAAAAGGACAATGCCGGTAACCTGGTGCTGACCCGCCTTGATCAGGAGATCTTAGAGCGGATCGCTATCGAAGGGAAAGGTAAGTATTTCCATGCCGGCACCGATCTGAACCTGACCAGAATTTACGAAGAAATAATGGAGATGGAAAAAGGGGATCTCGGCCTCAACAGAATGAGTGTCTACGAAGAGCGCTATCAGTTTTTCCTGCTCCTTGCCCTTGTTTTTCTGCTGATTGAATTTTTCATACCCGAGCGGACCCGGAAAAGGAAAAAGGCAGATGGATAGCATTAAACTGAATCTCAAAGGCAGATATTCCGGGCATGCTGTAGTGGTGACGCTGCTTCTGTGCAGTGTGTTTTTTTCTGCTGCCGCCGATCAGACCTATGCTGTCAACAAAAGAGCAAATGCGCTCTACCGCAAAGGTCAGTATAAAGAGGCCCTGGATTTGTACGAAGAGGCCTTGCTGGAAGCACCCGATGAACCCAGGCTTCGAATTAACAAGGGTTCGGCGCTCTATAAGCTCGGAGACTATGAGCAGGCCGAAGACATGTACAAGGAAGCGGCAGGGGTTGAGGACAAAGAAGCAAAAGCCGATCTTTTCTATAATGCCGGGAATGCCATGTTTATGCAGGCAATGGCCCGGGCGAAAAAAGGCGATCAGCAGGCGCTGGACAAATTCAAAGCCGCGCGAGACTCGTATATCACTGCCCTGGAGATTCGGCACAACGATCGGGCGGCTAAATGGAATCTCGAAGTGACCAATGGGATTGTGGATGTTCTGGAGAAGATGCAGGAGCAGCAGAAAGAACAGAACAAAAATGATCAGGATAAAGAGCCTCCGGAGCCCAGCGAGTATGCAAAGAAGATAAAGGCACAGGCTGATAAGCTCGTTTCGGAGAGAAAATACGGCGAAGCCCTGCAGCTGATGCAGGGACTCTTGGAGAAAGACCCGACTGCATATGCATTTATGGACTATGTCAAAAGGCTGAACGATGTTGTCGAAGTATCTTCCAGTTAACCTGCTGCTCTTGCTTGCCCTGGTTGGGGGCGGTTCTGCGCAGAGCCCCGAGGAATTCTACCACGGAGGGGCGCAGCTGTATGTTCATGGAAAAAAGGCAGAGGCCAAACAAACCCTTGATGAAGGTATCCGTCGTTTCCCGGGGGATCCGAAGCTCACGGCTCTTCGCGCGAGAATAAAAGAAGAAGAACAAAAGCAAAAGAACCAGCAAAAGCAGAACGAGAACCAGGATCAGAAACAGGACAAGCAGGATAAGTCGGGCAATAAGCAGGACCAGAACCAGAACAAAAAACAGGACCAGAGCGGCGAAAAAAACGAACAACAGCAGCAAGAACAAAAGAAGGATAAGCAGAAAGCCGGTGATGACAAGCAGGAGCAGGAAGGAAACGAGCAGCCCGACGACAAACAGGCTCAGCAGGGCGCTCCCAAGCCGATGAGTGCTTCTGAGGAAAAAGATCTGAAAGAAAAGAAAAAGGCCGAGATGCTCCTGATGAAGTTTGCCGATGATGCCGATGAGTTGAACAAACCTCCGAGAATTCAAATCCAGAAGGAAAAGAAGCCCGAGAAAGACTGGTGATAATGAGCAACGACATCGATTTTCTCAAATGGCAGGGACCTTCGAGCGTGCTTTGTGCCTCGGTCCATCCGACATCGGAAAAAGGAACATGGATCCTGGTTGCCCATGGGTTTACCGGTCAGCGAATGGGGCCTGGATATCTTTTCGTGAAACTTGGCAGGGCGCTGTCCGCACCAGGGGTTTCCTTTTTTCGATTTGATTTCACAGGATCCGGTGAAAGCGGAGGCACATTCCCCGAAATGACCATGTCCACCATGGTCGAGGATTTACTCTCTGCAGTTGAATTGGTCAACAGTCGGTTTTCTCCGGATAGGCTTATCCTGCTGGGACATAGTCTCGGGGGAGCAGTTGCCGCTCTGTGCGCTCAGCAGGCCAACGCCGATGGCCTCATTCTGCTGGCGCCGGTTTCGGATCCCCTGGGGCTTACTCAGAGGCGCAAAGAGACCGTGCTCAAAGAAGGAGTAAACAGCAACGGCTATTACGAAAACGGGCCTCACGAGATGAGTATCGAGTTTCTTCGCGATCTTCAGAACCATCGACCACTGGAGGCACTGACCGGGTGGCGAGGACCGATCGCGGTGTTCCAGGGGGATCAGGATAGATCGGTTTCAACCGGGGAATCAGGGCGGTATCATACCTGGGCTGAGAGTGCCGGAGTCGATCGTGAATACCACCTTCTTGAAGGTAACGATCACAATTTTTCAACCGTATCGGGTGTACAGTTTTTATGCACAACCATCCAAAAGTGGCTCCGACGGAATTTCGGGTGAACTTGCTGCGGATTGCCGCGCTGCTGATCGTTTCGGCAACGGGGCTGAGTGCTGCCGCACCGAAGATATCCGTGACCCCGGACCGCACGCAGGTAGCCGTCGGTGAACACGTCAGGATCACGGTAAAGCTGGTCAGCGACAAACAACTCTCCGGAGTCGATGCACCCCGCCTGCCGTCGAGCGAGTTTTACACCGTGGCGGGAACGAATCAGAATCAGACTTCGAGTACGTCGGTACAAATTGTCAATGGAAAAATGGTGCAGCGGACCGAGGTCACCTATTTCTTCTATTACACCATTATTCCCAAAAAGAAGGGGACGTTCACCTTTCCTGCGCTGAATATTTCAGCCGATGGGGAGACCCTGCAGACTCAGCCGGTCTCAATGACGGTGGGAGCCGAGCCGGTCGAAAACCCGGAAGTACGAGTCCGTTTGTGGGTGTCAAAACGCGATCCGTATGTGTTTGAGCAGATAACCATGACACTCGAAGCGGCCAAGAAAGAGCGGTCATCGGCCCAGCTCACCCGCGATGGGTTCTGGGGAGCCGTGGAGGAGCTGACCAATGCCCTCGATGAAACTTTCTCGGTCACCGCGTTGCTCCAGCCCAATCAGGAGATCAAAGGGGTACGGGAGCGGATCGATGGTGAGTTTTATCATGTATTTCGTATCAAGCTCGCTCTCTTTCCTCTTCAGTCGGGCACGGTGGTATTACCAAGGGTGGCCTTTCGGTATGTTGTTCAGCAGCAGGTGCAAAGCCGCTCCCGCGATCCTTTTTTCGATGGTTTTTTCGGGATGGGTTCATCGGTTCGTCGGGTGCCCAAAAGTGCATTTACCGGAGCTGTGAAAATCACCTGCCGCGATCTGCCGGCTGCCCCCGATAATTTTTCCGGGGCGGTGGGGTCTTTTTCGCTCTCGGTCGATGTCGACCCGAAAACGCTTCCTGCCGGTGATGCCGCAACGCTGAAGGTTTTTCTTCGGGGGAACACGCCTGCCAGCAGCATGCCCGACCCTGAACTTCCATCGCTTGAGGAGTTCGAGGTTTTTACCCCCGAGAAGTCGGTCAGTTCCGATACCAGCAGTAACGGCCTCAGCGCACGAAAATCCTACAAGTACCTGGTGGTTCCGCAACAGGAAGGCGAACTGGTCATTCCGCCGGTTACCTGGACTTACTTCGATCCATTGCAGGAACAATTCCGCACCCTGAAATCCGATGCGATCACGATGCAGGTAACCAGGGGAAAGGGTGGAGCCAAGGGTGCAACCAACCGATACCTGACGCAATCTGAAATCCGTGAGATCGGGCAGGATATCAGGTACATCAAAACAACTACTTCGATACAGAATCAGCCGGCTGAACCCTACGAGAATCCTGTGTTCTACGTGTTGTACCCGCTTCCGTTTCTCCTGGCACTTTTCTCGTTTATGTACCGTGTTCAGGCAACAAAGCCCAGGGACACGGCAAAAGCCCTCAGCACAAAAGCCGGTGGCCGAGCCCGAAAAGAGATCGGGGATCTACGTAAGCAACATGCACGTTTTTCTCCCAAGGAGCTTCTGAGCAGGATTTCGGGGGTTATCGAATCGTACATATCTCATCGGTTTAATTTCGCCGCAACGGGTAAAACGCTCGATCAGCTCAAGGCGGAGTTGATTCGAAGAGGGGTCCGGGAAGAAATCGTTACCGATCTGGCGCAGTTTATCGAGACCATGGACAAATATCGCTTCGGAGGAATGGCCGTGGATGAAAGTGCGAAATCGATTATGCTCGACAAGACCGAGGCTTTTGTCCAGCAGCTGGAAAAATCGGCCAGAAAGGAGCGGAAGGCATAATGCTCAAACAGATCGCTCTCATAATCCTGGCCGTTTCAGGATGGATATTGCCGGAGGTTTCCGCTGCCCCGGTACAGAACTGGATGGAGCGGGGCAACGCCTTTTATGCACAGGGTAACTACGATAGTGCGGTTGTCTACTACGAGAAAATCGTGCAGACCGGCATGAGCAACAGTGCGGTTTTTTATAACCTGGGGAATTCCTACTACCGTCAGAAAGAGCTTGGACTTGCCATACTGTATTACGAGAAAGCGCAGCGTCTGGCACCCAATGACCCCGATATTGCAGCCAATCTCACGTTCGCAAAGGCGCACCTGGCGGATCGGCTTCCTGAAACCGAAAAGGGTTTTTTCGATACCATACTCTGGCGCATTCATACAATGCTGTCATTGGCCACGCAGCTGTGGTTGGTTTTCCTTGGCCTCCTGATCATGAGTGTCCTGTTTGCTGTTGCCTTGTTTGCATCGCATAACGGACGATTGTGGGCGATCTACGGAGGGAGCATTCTGGCGGCTCTTCTTCTTGTCGAGGGGGTTTCTGCCGGATACAAGATATACAAGGCAGAGAACACAACCTATGCCGTTGTGCTCTCGGAAATTGTCGATGTAGTGAGTGAACCAGGCGGAACGAAAGTACTGTTCACTGTTCACGAAGGGGCGAAGTTCAGGATCAGGAAGAAACTGGATCAGTGGTCACTGGTAAGTCTGCCAAACGGCGTCAGCGGCTGGGTAGAGAATGCATCGCTGGGGATAATATGACCGCGGGACCTTGTTTGTGCGCGGTTTATTGACCGCAGATACACACGACGGTGCGTATCTACGGTCAATCGCGGTCGATACCGATACGTCCGATGTGTTTACACCGGCTCGATTCCGATGATCGGCTGATCTTTCTGCACCGCGTCGCCATCGGTAACAAGAACCTCTATGATCTTGCACTTCATTGGCGCTTCGATTTCGTTGAACAATTTCATAGCCTCCACGATGCAGACCTTGGCTCCTTCTTCCACGATATCTCCGACTTTCACGAAAGCCGGTTTGCCGGGGCCACCGGTCGAATAAAACGTCCCGACCAGGGGTGAATTGATGGTAGCGGAAAATAATGGTTTTTCCTCTGGCTGCGAAGGCTTTGCTGCCGCGGGGGTTTCCGCCGCGGGCTTGCTCTGCACTGCTTCTGCCGGCTGTTGTTCCGCCATGGCTGCAGTTTCGTAGCTTTGCTCCGACTCGGGCCCGGCTTCGCCCTTGCCTCGAAGAGTTATGCTGAAGTCGCCTTTGCGCACCACAATTTCGCTGAATGCCACACCCTCGGCCCGGGAAATCAGATCACTGAGTCCGCGGTAGTCCCGTGGATCAAGCAGGCGTTGCGGTTTTTCCTCTGCCGCAGGAGCCACTTGCCGGGCAGGAGCATCCTGCGAGGAACCAGTTGATTCGGCCCCTTTCCGCTCCTTTTCTTCACGGATCTTGCGAAGCTCGGTGTCTGCAGGTATTTCCGATCGTTCCTCAGGAGAGGTGTGACGCCATTTGAAGTAGTCCAGAGCGGTCTGCGGATAGAGCACGTAGGTAATGATATCTTCTTCGTGCTCGATATATATCGGATCGAGCCCATCGGTTGCTGAGCGAAGCATCGGCTCAAGATCATCGGCAGGTCGATGGGTGATCGGTTTTTCATCGCCCAGAATTTTTTTTATGAATTCGGTATCCACCGGGACGGGTGATCGGCCATAGCGACCGCGAAGGTACTCCTTGACTTCATTAGGCACGATTTTATAGCGTTCACCGGAAAGCACATTCATAACGGCCTGAGTACCTACAATCTGACTGGTTGGGGTGACCAGCGGGGGGTATCCGAGGTCTTTTCTTACCCTTGACACTTCTTCCTGTGCTTCGGGAAGCTTTTCAAGTGCGCCTTGCTGTGCCAGCTGTGACCGGAAATTGGAGATCATGCCGCCGGGAATCTGATGACGGAGAATTCCGGGGTCGATAATTTTCTTTGGTGCTGAGCCCGTTCTGCGCTTCGGTGACAGTTCTTCGAAGAATTCATCGACCTTTGTGAGTGCAGCCAGGTCGAGATCGGCAGAGTAATTGGTTTCGTCAAAAATGGCAGAAAGGGTTTCGACCGGAGGCTGTGAAGAGTAGCCGGCCATCGATGCAGTAGCGCAATCGATGGCTCCTGCACCGGCTCGGACTCCTTCAACGTACGTCGCCACTGCCATGCCGCTACTCATGTGACAATGGAGTTGAATAGGGAGGTTGACTTCCTTGAGAAGAGCGGAAACCAGATGTTCGGCGCCAATAGGCGAGAGAATGCCGGCCATATCTTTAATACAAAGTGAATCGATACCGAGCGCTGCCTGCTCCTTGGCATATTGCACGTACTTTTCGACCGTATGGACCGGGCTGAGCGTGTAAGACAGGGTGCCTTGCGCATGTCCACCGTATTTCTTCACCGCCTTGATCGCAGCTTCGAGGTTACGGGTATCATTGAGCGCATCGAAAACGCGGAAAATATCCATCCCATTTGCGCACGCAAGAGCGACGAACCGATCAACGACGTCATCGGCGTAGTGTTTGTACCCTACGAGGTTTTGGCCGCGCAAGAGCATCTGCAAAGGAGTGTTTTTGGCCTTGGATTTGATCATTCGAAGGCGTTCCCAGGGGTTCTCACGAAGGAATCGCAGGCAGGCATCGAAAGTCGCCCCACCCCAGACTTCAAGCGAGTAATAACCAACACTATCGACAACATCGATAATGCGCAGGATGTCGTCGGTACGCATGCGTGTAGCCCAAAGCGACTGATGGGCATCGCGAAGAGTGGTGTCGGTGATGCGTAATGGAATCTTGTGCAGATTGTTTTCCTTTTTTTCTTTAGAAGAGCTCGTGGAGCTCTTCTTGGTGCCGGTGGATTCTTTCTTTGTGGCCATTGCTTGGAAACCCCTTCATTTCTGTTTATTCCCGATAAGTTTCGGCCGGATTTGGTTCGAAAGCGTTCAAAAGGATCTACCCTTTTGCAAATTCACCCATTCTGGAGAATTTTTCGAACCGACGATTGATCAGTTTCGATGACGATAATCTGGAAAGTGATTTAATCTGCCCGGCCAGAGCCTTCTGCAGGTTGGCGGCTGCCACGGAGTGGTCGCGGTGTGCGCCGCCAAATGGTTCTTCTATAATTTCATCGATAATCCCGAGCTTTTTCAGCTCAGGGGCGGTGATTTTCAGAGCTTCAGCAGCAAGAGGGGCTTTGGAACCGTCTCGCCACAGAATCGCCGCACACCCTTCGGCAGAAATGACAGAATAGACAGCGTACTGAAACATCATGACACTATCGCCCACAGCAATGCCGATTGCCCCGCCACTACCACCTTCACCGGTCACCACCGAAACAATGGGTACTTCCAGACGCGCCATTTCCACGAGATTCCGGGCGATTGCCTCGTGCTGGCCCCGCTCTTCGCCTTCCCTTCCAGGGTATGCTCCCTGAGTATCGACCAGGGTGACTACAGGAAGCCCGTACTTCTCGGCAAGCTTCATCAGCCTCAGAGCTTTCCGATATCCATCGGGTTTTGCCTGACCGAAATTTCGCTCCACGTTTTCTTCGACGTTCTTCCCTTTGTTGTGGCCAATGAGCATTACCCTATGCTCGCCAATCGTTGCGAATCCCCCAATGAGCGCTCGGTCATCGGAAAAGCATCGGTCCCCATGAAGCTCGGCAAAGTCACTGCAGATAAGCGAAATGTAATCCTGCAGAATGGGGCGTTCTTTTAACCGGGCGATCTGAAGAATCTGCCAAGGAGTAAGGTTTTCGTAGATTTGTTGGCGCTGTTCTCGGCTGCGTTGCTCGAGTTGAGCGATCTGATCGCCGTAATCACCTTTCTTTTCCGAGGAAAGGCGCTTGAGCTTTTCGATCATCGTCTCTATTTCTGCAATCGGTTTTTCGAATTCAAGGAGAGCTTCCATCAGCGTACCTCATTTCTGAATGAATGTGCTCGCAAGCAACCACGGGGGTTATTTTCTGCCGGCAGTACCATAACTGAGGACCTGAGCAAGCGTTTGTTTCAGATCCTTGCGGTGGACAATGCTGTCGATAAACCCATGTTCCAGAAGATATTCAGCAGTCTGGAAGTCTTCGGGCAGTTTCTGTTTGATTGTCTGCTCGATGACCCGTCGGCCGGCAAAAGCGATCAATGCACCGGGCTCTGCTATGTTGATATCACCTACCATGGCAAATGAAGCAGAGACACCACCTGTGGTGGGATCGGTGAGAACGGATATGTACGGAAGACCACGTTCGTTGAGCCGGGCGATCGCGGCGCAGGTCTTTGCCATTTGCATCAGCGAGAGTACCCCCTCGTGCATACGTGCGCCGCCCGAGGCACTGAAGATGATAAAAGGGAGTTTGTGATCGTATGCGTAGTTGGCCGCAAGCATGATTTTCTCGCCGGTGCCGCTGGCAAGGCTTCCACCAAGGAATCGAAAGTCCATTACGGCAATTGATATAGGGATACCGCTAATCTTGCCGGTACCGGTTACAACCGATTCGTTGAGACCGGTTTTTGCACGCGTCTGGTTTACACGCTCAGCATAACCGCCCTTGGCATCGACAAACTCCAACGGGTCAGATGGTGTAATACCCGGGTTGATCTCTTTGAATGTTCCCGAATCCAGCGTAAGCCCGATCCGTTCGTACGCAGCGAGTCTTCCGTGGTGATGACACTTGGGGCATACCTTCTGATTGTTTGCGTAGTCTTCCTTGAAAATGTGCGCCCGACATCGTCCACATCGGATCCAGATCTCCTCGCGTTTTGCTTTGGGAGATTCGGACTTTGTCTTGATAAACCACGGCATGATTATTCCTTTCTGCCCGACTTGACCGGTTCGGCTGCCTGCTTGGGCCTGGTGGTCATGTACTCACCGATGAAAGTGTTTTCAGAGAAGGTCCTGGGCACGCAGTTTTCTGCTGCGCGCATTCCTGCGCCTGGTAGACCCTCTGTTCGAGTTCAGCGAGTGTCATCGGCACCGCCTTTACACATGACAAACAAAAAAGCCAACGAGCTGCCCAAATGGCTTTGGCGTGGCCTCACTTCCGCGACGCATCTCTCGGTGTGAGAGTCGTCCGGACCTGAATGCTTGGGGGGCTGTATGTGAAGGTTTTGCCTACGCCCGACGGGTACGCTCAAAACGCTCCCTTCGATCCGTCTGCAGGACAATAAAATTACATATTAGTGGCCAAATGCCGCAAACTCGACAGCGGAGGTCTTTCTGAACGCATCTTCTCCCTCGAATTCCCAATAGCAGCATTCTTGAACCGCCTAGTCGCCAGATACAGGGAGCTTCGGTACCCTATTAACAGCCTGTGTTGGGCATTCTTATGCCATCTGGTTTCGCCGAGGAGTTTAAATGATTGTTGCAAGATCTTTGGGGCGTGGTTACTTAGAGCCCTGCCGTTGCGCACAAACACATTTAAGCGCTTTACTAACGTGTTTTTTTCTTGCTTCCGGATAACCGGTTACCTATTTTCTCCAATCCAGATCGCCGGTGCGATACCTATTCATTTACATAACCATTCATTTACATAACCATTCATTTACATAACCATTCATTTACATAACCATTCATTTACATAACCATTCATTTACATAACCATTTCTTCAAGGAGTTTGCATGGTTTCTCTCAAGCGTGTTGGCGGGAAGGTCCTTAGTGCCTTCTCAGTGTGTGCCCTTTTTGCTCTTCCGGTA
>JBEPYC010000049.1:0-15951 GCA_041641555.1 Chitinivibrionales bacterium
GGATCGAATTTATAGGTGAGTTTGGAAGACAGGGCTCCATAGGGGAACCGGTCGGAGAGGTCTTTTTGTATTGGTATGTAGAACGAACTGTCAGGATCGATCAGACCTCGATGAAACATTCTTCCTGTGAGATCGGTGGAAAGGAACATCTTTTCGGTAAACTGATGAGAGCATTCCAGAGAAAGCAGTCCGCGCGTTCCGGTGGTGTACGACTGGACGGGCGTCCACGGATCGCCTCCGCCAAAGATACCATGCCGATACCATGAAAGTTGCGCTGAACCGGTGACGGTTGTGGTTTGGGAAGATTGTGACAAGCGGAAGGTCCCGGCGACAATGTCGAAGTGATTGTTTTTTTTGCGTACAAGGATATCTTCGGTGCTTCTTGTCGGGGTATAGTAGTAGAGGTAGTCGTTTTTCCCGCCGGTATAATCGATACTCCCGGCAAGGTATCCCTGACCGAATTTCCGGCGGTGCAGTGCGCCGGCATTGCGGTACAGGTAGCTTCCGAATTCACCGTGCATGCTGGTGATATCGTCTCGGGGGCGCGTTTCGATCTCGATAACACCGCCGGCATTGGATGCGAAATACTCAAGAGGCACGGTTGCCCGGTAGACGGTCAGGTTGCGGATCGAACCCAGAGGGATTTTCCCCAGATCGGCAGCCCCGCCGGATGCCGAATTGAGCGGCACGCCATCCACAACAACCTGCACCTGTTGTGAACCGCTCCCTCGGATCGATGCTTCGGCATATCCTCCGATACCGCCGGTGCGATGCACGGCAACGCCGCCGATCGTTTCGAGTACCGAAGGAAGGCTGGAATGCAACCGCTGAAAGTCTTCGGCCCGAAGGGACAGCGCTGTCGAACCGTACTCCCGGTGTGCATCGGCTTGTACGGTCATTCGGGGAAGACGCCGGATGCTCGAAGTGTCCTGGAGCCGGATACCGGCAGAATGTACCGAGAGTGTATCTCCGACTGTGGTATTATTCAAAATGGCAAAGCACACGGCAAGATTGCACAGCATGCACAATGCGCACCGTGGCTGCGAAACAAGCTTTAACAAGAAATGTACCTCCGTAATCCCTTTCCGCGGGGATTACACAGTGATAAGAAGGATACCCATTGCCGTGGCAGGTCTTCTGGCTTTCCCGGTCCTACCGGCCTTCCCATCTTCCATAAGCGATCGCTTTGGGTGGACAGTGGCCTGAATCATGGTAGAACGCTCATTCCGTATGCATACGAAATCGGGATTACAGCGGCGGGACCGCTCCGGATTTTCACCGGAATTCCCTGGCACCACGCAATCGAATCTGCTAAAATAAGTTCTCGGAGGCCCTGGGGCAATGGCAGACTCTCTGCTCACTTTCATGAGCGCATCTGGAATCCATGTGCCCCATGGTACAAACAGAGCCCTTCGCGGGCGAATGCCTACCCTACCGTTACCTTGATCTCCGTCTCTTTTTCCTCTTCCAGAACCATCCTGTTCTGGTCGAGTGCGTAAGGTACTCCCGATACCGGTTCCATTGCAAACGAATCGTGGAGATTGTCGGTACCGCCGCGGGTATTCCAGTACCAGACGACCGGGAAAAGCTCTTTGTCGAATTCCACCCGAATGGACAGGTGCATCGAAGGATTCGTGATCGTGTACCATCCTTCGGAAAAGCCGGTCAGAAACATCATCCGGAAACCTTCGGGCGAAGGTGGCATGGTTGTTCGGACATCGATCCCTTCCCAGGTCGGGTACTCGGATTTAACTCCGGTCTTATTGGCGATAATCGTCGTGGCGGGGCAGTCGATTTCGGCACCTTCGATAAAGGGCATTCCAAACGTGATGTGATGCCCCCACATGATCGGCAGGGGAGCGTCACCGGTATTTTCGGCCTTTTCCTTCAGAGTGAAACTGGGGTCACCGTTGCTGAGCGATATCGTTCGGGTCATTTTCCAGGGCACCTTTATACCTTCGGCCGTAAGCCTGACCACGACTTCGTCCGGGCCTTCGGAGAGGATCTCCGCGACAAAGGGGCGGTAGCGCAATTCACCGTGAACGGTCGATCCCGAGCGGTCATCCTCGATAATGCCTCCTGCGTGGGGAAACATCTCGAACCATCCGCCGGTCGTGTATTCGTTCAGGAAATTGTCTTCGTAGTTGCCTTCGGAGGCGAGTATGCGCTCGTAGGCTTCCTGGTAGCCTTCGACCTGACGGATGAGCTGTGTCCCCGTAGCCTTATGAGTCAGTCCGATTATCTCGCCACCCTTGGGGAGAAAGAGCGTCATGGAAATGAGTTCGTTTTCCAACGTGAGGAATGTCTGGGTATCGCCGCGCTTTTCGATGTGAACAGTGGCCATGGTGTCTCCGAAGTTCGGGTTGAGAGTTTGCCGGAGACAGAAAATAGAATTTCTCGGGAAATGCCGCTGAAAAATACCCCCGCACATCGCGCCGACACCACGGCACCAGCGAAGTACCTGGAAGCGTCCCGCGGGCACGGGGCAGAGTGAGTACCCAGACAGTTGCGGAAGGATCTTTACATTTCCTCTTCACGAGGGAGTTCGAGTTTTTTTCTCAGCTTTTGGTGTTTGTTCTTGGTCTGCTCCCAGTAGGTTTCGCGCCGCGAGGCAATGATTTCTCCCCTGCTTCCATCGGGCTCCTCAAACGACAGAATGCGGTGTGGATATGCTTTCTCTACCACCACTGTCGTCACGTTTCCATCGATATCCCAGGTAAAGGTATGCGCATCCATTTTCCCGATCGCGGTCGATACCTTCTGCGGGCCCCCTTTTTTGAGTACGGCAGTAGCTACCCGTGGCGGCTCATGCCGTTTTCTCCGGGTCCATGAAGACAGCACGACCGGCAGTTCTTTTGAATCGCCCGGTTTGAGGATTTCTCCTTTCAACTCCCGGACAATCAACCAGAGATTGTCTTCGGATTCAGCATTCTTATTGTGCGGAAAAACATAGGTCGTTTCTCCTTCACTTTCAAAATAGCTGTACAGCACGCCATCGTAGGTTTCATCGTTACGGACCATGCGCTCGAAAACGGTACCACACCATTCCTGAGAAGTAAATGATGTTTTCATCGTGCCCATCAGAGGAATATCTTCTTTGGATTCATCCACCGAAGCAAAGACCGAGGTCATGACGCTGTACTCATAGATACCGGTGGTGAACTTGCGAAGGTCGTTGAGTTTGATGACATCGATTTTCTCTTCGTCCGGAAGTTTTACATCCGGTTTGATGTTCGTGGATAATCGCATCGGCTCGGTGACAAAAACCATTATTCTCCGGCCGTTTTCGCGGGCCTGGCCATAGCGCATTTCGGAGAGGCGGTAGGTTGAAATCTCGGCATTGCCGTCGTACCAGAGAGACTCGAATCGATCGGCATGTGCCGAACCACTCAAAAGGGCAGCCACCAGAATCGTCGACATACATACGTGTTTTTTCATGACAAACCTCTCAGGCGAAAATTGATTACTTTGCTGTGGTCTTTTCTTTTTTCTGGAGCATCTCGATGTCCTCTTTGGGCAGCCCACTGGGCCAGCCCGGGGTCAGGCGATACTCTGTATCTTTGTATTCGTTGTTGTTCATGTCGATAGTGCGGGTTTTTCCAAAGGTAAGAACCTGCATCGGGCAATTCACTATGCAGGCGCTGCACCGCACGCACTCAACATCGTTCATGGGAACGCCCTTGTTGGCATATCCCATGACATCGATACCCATGTGGCAGACTTTCGTGCAGATATTGCAGGAAATACATCGCTTTTTATTCGACATAATACGATAAAACGAAAATCGTGTGTAGATATGCATCAGCGCTGCCAGCGGGCAGAGCACTCTGCACCAGAACCTTCCGGAGAGAACGAAATACACGCCTAAACCCAGGACACCGGCAAAGAAAATATCGACAAGAATATCGTAGGTGTTTTGAAGTCCGCTGGACAGACCCAAAGAAACCCCGCCCCATGCAGAGATCATCACCGCGGCTGTCATCAGGATAGCAAACCAGAGAACAACCTGACCGACGTTGTCGAGTTTTTTCGCCCCGGGACCATGTGGTGCTTTGGTCCGGTATTCATCTCCAAGGGTCTCAGCCAGCGCTCCGCACGAGCAGACCCATCCGCAATAGGCCCCTTTGCCCCACAAAACATTGATAAGCGGAATGATAAGAAAAGACTGTGCCAGCGCCACAACAAGCCAGAAGATCGTCGGTTGGCCGGTGGCGAGATTATGCACGAAAAGTGGCCAGGCAAGGATAAACCCATAGGAGCGCCAGTAGGCTTTCCCGGGAAAAACTTCACGCATGACCCAGTCGTTGAGTAATCCATTCTCGCCCATCCAGGGAAATACAAACACAGGAAGAATAAAGAGGGGAATCACCTGAAATGCCATCAAAGCGTACGTCTGGCGTTTGATGTAGCCGGTTGGATTCCGGCGGATCCGCGCGATCCCGAACACGACAATCGTCAGGGAGTATAACGCCGTGTACCAGGTGCCCGGGTACGCTCCCAGTAAAAGGTCACCTCGAAGGTTATGGGAGATGTAAATGTATCCGAACAGAAGAAATGCCAGGATAAAATAGCTGTGCTTGAATCCGTTCCAGGCGTCTGAAAAATAGGTGCGGACGTTTTTGCCCAGATGAAAAACCAGGTATCCACCACTGGCAGCCATCAGGACAAAACTGCCCCAGGCAAACATGCCCTTTGTTGCCGCCGGCCAGGACTTCTCCAGAAGACGGCCGGGGAGGGTGAGAAATGCCATAAAATCCGAAACGGTTGTGACCGGTGCTTTCTTACCGAAATAGAGTACTGAAGAAAACAGGAGGAGTGCGGCGATTTTGACCCAGTCGGCGGTCTTCTTTTCTCCCTCCATACGGATTCCGGAACGTTTGAAAAAATCCACAGGTATTTCGGTGCCGATAAGGGCGTACACAGCCTGGTTGGGCAGTGTCTTCTGGCCCTCTTTTATGTTGAGAACTACTTCGTTTTCTTTTATTTCTGCAACCGTGCTTTCGAACAGTACAGTGATCTTTTCTTGTTCGACAAGACGGTTGAACTTGGATACATTGTGTTCTTTCGGGCGGGAAAGCGTTGCTCTTCGGTAGGAGAGTGTGACCCGGTTGCCCGATTCGGCCAGGGCATTCGCTGCCTCGATTGCGCTGTCACCGCCTCCCACCACGAGTATGTCTTCATCCTGATGTTCGTTGGGGTCGATTAACCGGGTAAACACTTTCGGCAGTTTCTCGCCGGGAACATCGAGCATGCGGGCATTGCCGGATTTGCCGATAGCAATTATGACCCGAAGAGCCCGGTAGGATCGTTTGCGGGTTTTTATGACAAATCGCGAGTCCTGTTTGTCGATCGATTGAACCATTTCGCCTTCGTGGATGGGAAGCTGGACTTGCTGGATTGTTCCCCGAAGCTCGTCGAGGAGCGTCTCTTTGGTTCCTTCGCTGAATTTGAGGTTCGAATGAAACGGCGGATCCTCGGGGGTCACGTAAATTGGTTTTCCTGCCGGGAAATTCACGATCGTGTTGAATACCTGCGAAGACTCGATGACCTGGAAGCGGTATTCGAGTTCCTTGGCGCGAATGGCGGCAGACAGCCCGGCAGGACCGGCTCCCACAATAAGCAGATCCTGCACGGAGTCGTCGGTGTTTTCTTTTCGCTGACGGGCAAACGATGAATCATTGGCCAGTCGGTTCATCAGCTCATGGCCTGTTTCGGTGGCAAGCTTGATCAAGGGGATGCCGGTAAGGTCGCCCACGCAATAGATGCCATCAACGGACGTGTCGAATTTGTTTTTCAGTTCAGGCAGCTTGTCGACCTCACCGGTCGGGTTGTCCTTTTGCAGCCAGTCGAAATAGAGACTCGGAAATTTCACACGCACTCCGTTGTTGAGTGGATCAAGGTATAATCTGTGTTTCTTCCCCGACCAAAGGGATGCACCACGGCAGAGCTGGAGTCAAAAAGGCGAAGGTTAGTGTACACTCTGAGAGTATTCTGATTTACTGGTGTCCGCAATACTAACGTCGCTGGTCGGTTATCTCCTCACGTGCCTGCAGTGTAATCCTGAAACCGTCGTTTGACTTCCTTCATTCGCTTTCGGTTTACACCCAGATCGGATTTGCCGATACGGGATGCTGATCGGAAATGAATCGTCTGTAACTTGGGTTCTATCACAAATTCGACATCATCGACAAACCGCCACAACGCAGTACGGTACTCGACGTAGAGGTAGAGTGAATCCTGTCGAATGATTTTCGTTCGTTTCATGGACTGGACCACCCGTATCAGTCGCTCCATTGCCGTATCCGGAGTACCTTCGAAACGTATAGGTTCCATATGATGCTGGTCATCTTTGGCCCGTGATGACACGCAGTTCGGGGTATCGGGGCAAAGCGCAAGTTCACTCTCGCCTGCATGAGGTGGTCGCGAACCGGCACAGGCGCCAAGCATGACCAGAGCAGTGAGTGCAATCATCGTCAGAAAGCGTTTCATCCAGCCGACTCCTTCCATCGTCGATAGTCTTCTTCGGTATCAATATCATTCTTCATGGCAAGCTGCGCAACCCGGTAATCGCGTTGGGCGCATTTCTCGATCGTATCGCCCAGAAGGGACGCGCTGCTCCAGGAGCTGACTTGAAAAATATCAAGTGCATCCGGCCTGCACCCGACCAGATAATACCCGCCGTCTTCGGATGGACCCACCACCACATCGGCATCCTGCTGCATCAGCCGGTGAGCCCGGACAATGTCATCGGGGCTCAGATCGGGACAATCGCAACCTATTGCGCAGACGGTTTCGCTTTTGCTTCGATACAGGTGCTCGAACGCGTGCGTCAACCGGGTTCCCAGGTCGCCGGGATGCTGAGCAAAGAACCCGGTTGCATCGGTGAAAATACTGGAGAGAGCACCGGGGGAGTCCGCACCGGTGAAGGCTACATAGAAGGGAATGCCGGAAAGGCTTTCCGAAGTAGCCTCGAGTAATTCCAGATAGATTGTTTCGGCGGTCTTCCAGCCCAGAGTGGCGGCAATGCGGGACTTGGCTATCCGGATTCCGGGAACCTTTGCGAAAACAACTGTCGCGGGCCCATTGGTCTCTTTCATGCCGGTGCTCCATAATATGCCTGGTAGTACCATTCGGCCCGGCCGCGAACAATGCCGAGTCTGCGATGCACGATATACGTCATTGTCAAAATAATCACTTTGAAGACGTTGGCCAGATAGTTCACTTTCTTCCACCGCCGATTGGAACTTTGTAATCCTCCGGATAGAAAAAGGGGTGCCCCTTTCTCTTTCATTCGTATGGAAAGCTCGACATCTTCCATGAGCTTGAATGCTGGAAACGACATGTCGAGTGCATCGCGGCGGACAAACTGTCCCTGATCACCAAACGAAATGCCCCGGACTGCAGCCCGGAAGTTGTTGAGAAACGAGACAAGGTGCATTCGATGTCTCTTGTCTGAGAATTGAGCTCCAAATGCACCACCCGGGCTGAAGGGATTTTTCCGAAGGGCATGAAGCATCCTCTCCAGCGCTGCTTCGGACAATACCGAGTCGGCGTGGAGTATGAGTATTATATCACCCGTGCTTTGCCTGACCCCTTCGGCGATCTGTATACCTCTTCCTAGTTCGGACCGGATAACGGAGACATTGCCGGCTTTCATAGCCACAGGGATCGTGCTATCCCGGGAGCCCCCATCGACAAGAATCACTTCCTCGGGTTGCGTGCGTTGGGAGTAAACCGAGCGAATGCACCCCTCTATGCTCCGTTCTTCGTTGTATGCAGGAATCACCACGGAAATCGATTTCGGGTCGCGGAATTTTCGAAGCCCCCATGCCCGGGAAGTCCTGTGGTTCCAGAGTGCGAGGACCACCACTGGGATGAATTCCACGGGAACCATCCACGAAGGCTCCACCCAGCGTCCTGATTCCCAGAACCTGGCATATACGGGGAAGGTAAACGCAATTGTCAAATGAAGCAGCAGCAGCGGTGAGGAAGGAAACAGAACCAGAAAGGGGGTTAGCAGGATAAGATACCAGGGATGCAGGGTCGGGCTGCACATGAGTAAACCCGTTGCGGCCAGAAACGAGGCGCGAAGAGGGTTGGGCTGGAGAAAAAACACGGCGCACAGAAAGACTGCCAGAGCAATCCAGCACAACGATGTGGCCAGACCGGGGTTCAGAAAAAGATTCGCCACAAAGAACAGGGGGCCGTTGAAGCGGAATTGAGATCCGAACATAAGCGGGACCGACAGAAAATTGACATCAGGACCCCAATAGAGCAGAAACAGGAGAACTGGTACTGCAAAACCGATAATCTTCCATCCCCTTTTGGGGTGGAAAAGAAACGGAAGGAAGACCCCCGCGGTAAGTTTTGTCATAAAGGCCGCACCCACGGAGGCATAAGCGGCCAAAAGACGGTGTTTGAGAGTAAAAAGGATCATTAGTGAGACAAAGAATGCCAGCACACTTTCCAGGTGGCTTTCCCCTGCAATGGTCAGTAACACGAGCGGATTCAATGCATATATCGCCGCCCGTGAAAGAGGTAAACTCAGCCGAATACAGATTGCCATGACTACGGCCACTGTCGCCAGATCGAACATCGTGAACACGGTCTTGAATGCGAGGGGAGACGAAGAAACCAGGGTGATTGTCCGGAACAGCAGCTGGGCAAAGGGAAAATAGATGGCAGGTATATGACGGTGGTTGATATTCTCCCACCAGGACGTCCGAAGATGCTCCAGCTGCGGGGAATCCGGGGCCAGAAGATAAGGGTTGAAACCATCGTGCTGGATAGCTCCTTCCCATGCATACCGGAAGACATCGTCGCTCATCGGGAAATCAAACAGGGCCACACGAGCGGCAAGTGCCAAGAGGAAAAGGTACCATGGTTTGATACCGGATGGCCAGAGTTTCAGAAGAGCAAGGAAAAAACCGAAACTGGCCGCGTACCCGGCGATGAAAATCCCTGAGCCGGCTCCCAGGGGACCATTCGATGCAAGCCAGCGAAGACTGATCATGAAGAACACAAATACCAGACCAAAAGCCGGAAGGCGGGGAATCTTTCGGGAATCTATGGGCACTCATCGACCTCGTTGAGGGACCAGTCGTAGTCAAGAAACTTTACCCGGTATTTCCCTTCGAGGCCCAGGGTCTTTTTGATGTACTCGACATAGCCATCATGCGTCTCCTGGAAATCCTGGCCGTACCAGTCGAAAATCTTCGAGAGATGAAGTGTACGTTTGTCCACTCTGTTCTTTTCATCATTGGTAAGAAATCGCTGCGCTTCGGTGGTGAGCTGCTCGTCGAGTGTCACTGCGCGAAACGGCTCGGATGCCAGCGCAGGGCAGCTGATGGCCGCACAGACCAGGACAAAATGGATGCGGGGTTCATTGAACTCTTTTCTGATTATTTCGTGCTCGACATGATCCAGGGAGACCTCCTTACCACGGAACGGCACGAATTTCTGTGCCCACGGACGGGAAATATCCCGAATGCTTTTGACCGGGTAGTTATCGAGAATAAGATCCAGTGTGTAAAAGTTGTAAAGGTTTATCAGGTACGCCAGCTTTTCATCCGAAGACATCGATTCGTAGGCTCTCTGTCCGACAGATGCAAACTCCGCTCGTGCGAGCGTGATAAGTGTATCGTTTTTCATTTCGGAATAGGCCACCCCGCCCCGGCAGACATGGCGGGAAAGAAGCTTTCCGTAGGCATCGTAGGACGGCTTGGCCGTCCCGGGGGCTGCAAGCAACAGTGTGAGAATACCTATCGAACAGACCAGCGCTTTCGGTGCTTTCATAATCTTGGCCTTTCAACGGTCTTGTGAGGTGGAGGTGGGCTCATCGGTTGGTACGTGTAGCCGAATCGTTACTTCGTCTCCTTCGGTAAAAGGAACCATGCTCGAGATTTCGAATTGCGGAATGCCTTTATGAAGGTCTCTGATGGTATAGGTGTGATTGCCGATTTTTGCACCGGGGCAGCTCTGAAGACATATCACACATCCGGATTTCCATGCCGGAATGAACTCCTTGTTGCCGCCGAACCGAAGATCGATACTCTTTCCGTTGGCATCCTGGAGTATCTGATCTGTTGGGAAAACGCGGTTGTTGTAGTGGATGTCGGCTTTGATGCGGGCGCCTTCCACACGAAGGTCGGGGTCGGGATGCCGGGGGTTCCGGCGTTTGTTCCAGGTTGCCATGGTAAGGTTGTTTCCTGGTGTGGCCCCCAGTGCAACAAGTGCATCGTGGATCTCGATATCTGAGGCGTAGGTGGTGAAAAGAGCGTTGCCCGATGCCTTGCCATCTTCCCAGACCACATAATGATGGTTTTGGATACCGGTGGGTCTGGTGAAATGTGATGGATGAAAACGGGCGCCCAGTTCGAGGTAGTTCCCTTCCGTATTTACGATAAGCGTGTCTCGGGTCTTCAGCGACAGACGCACCGAAGAAATCGTTGCAGCATGAGCATAGGACCCGATGCTCAAGTCGGTGAGGTCATGTTCCCGAATCGGTCCCGACAATGCCGGTGTTCCATCGATCCGTATGTCCGCAGTACCATCGTGAATGTCTATTTCGAGCGCGTGAATTTTCGATGACCCGATTATCGTGTGGGGAGATGATTCGAGTGTTTCCACCACGTGCTTGAGGTTTTTGTCGAAAAGCAGCAGACGGATACCGCGTTCGGATACTTCGACTGCGCCTCTTCCAATGTGAACGGTGAGAGCGCAGAAACAGCCGGATCCGGCCGACCGAAGCGGCATCGAGCTTTTCACGCCGTGGGGAGGAAGAAGATCGATTTCGAGGGTGCCGTTGCGGGAGGGAAGCTTGCGGGGAGAGGTGATTCGCACCCGGGAATCGCCGTCGATCCGAAGTCCCTGAGGTGAAATATGGTATGAACCGGTTTCTTTCTTTCCACGAAAGTCTTTGTCGAACGATGTCTGGAAATAGAGTTCGGTATGAGCTAGTGCGGCGAAACAAAAAACTATGAATACAATGGCACCGGCACGAACGTGATCTCCGGCATTACGGGTAGACATGTAGACTCGCTCCCACATTCAGCGCATACCCCTGGCGGCTCAAGGGCTTCTGGTCTGATCGGCCAAACCGGGGCCCGAACCCTGCTTTCAGGCCTCCAAACACCGAAGGCGTGAAGTAGTACTCTGCATATACGTTGGGGACAAGGGTAACCGAGAGCTGTTTCTGGTCCCATATCCAGTCCACATACTTTACCGGGGCAAGAAGCTCGATCCCGGTTTTCCAGGTGTCCGAAGGACGGTAGTTGACTTTTGCCGAGGTCACCAACTCCCAGCTGCCGTTGCGGGCAAGGCCCCCCAGCTCTTCTCCAATATAGAAATTTGCCATGGTCTCGCCGGAGACACGAAAACGATCCTGATCATAGAGGTCGGAATTGAGAGCTACTCCCGCCCGAACCTTGACATTCCTTGAGCCGATCCAGGGGCCATCGGTGCCGTAGCCGGTGGGAATGACCATCCCGACACGAGGCTCGAGTAATCCCACGGGGTAGCCTGCATACCAGGATAGGTTGCCGAGACGGATACGGCTTTGGTCCCGGTGTAATTGGGCGCTCCAGAGAAGCGGTATCAGAAGATTCATCTTGATGCCGCCCACATTGGCATACAGATCGGCCCGCACCGAGGTAAATGTGTATACCTGCAGGGTGTCGTTAGCCGGCGCTTCGGACCGCGAAAAATCTGCCCAGGTGCCGACCCCGGTACTCACCAGATTGAGATCGAAGGCGGCAATTGGAGCGCTTAAACTACTCGCGCTCAGTGCCAGTGCAACGGTGAAGAGCCAATGCCGAACCGTCGACCGAGAGTTTTTTCCATGGCAGCGGTCACGCCTGACAAAGGTACGAGGGTCAGATTTTTCTAACGGGTGTTTCATCGGAGGTATCCTGATGGGATTGGTGCTGGTGCACAAGCTGATCGATAGCAGTGCGCAGGAATTCGCGACTGTAGTAGTCGTCATCAACAATTGTGCCATTCCAGAACACAAGGTCAAGGTCGATGATGCGAGGGCCCCATTTATGTGCCGTACGGTCCCTGCCGAGCTGGTCTTCTACGTCTTTGAGGTACCTGATGAAATCATCCTTGCCCAAGGTGGTTTTCACCAGGCATGCTCCATTGAGGAAGTCCGCCTGCTCGATCGGTCCCAGGGGAGTGGTCCGTACCAGCGGGGAGGTCGAAACGAGGCACTGATCGCAGGCAATAATATCGAGAGCTTTTTTGATATGCATTTCGGGTTCCATGTTGGAGCCCAGGCCGACCGCTGCGGTATTCATGAAGTCGAACCGCTGCTCATCTCAACTGAAACAGACTCCGCGAACCGAAGAGCATGAGGCTTGTCGACTCGGACCGATGCACTCAGGGCTCGGGGGTCTTCCAGGAGGGCCGTTAGAATCTCATGGGCAAGCTTCTCGAGAAGCTTATAACTGGAGCCTTCAACAATATCGATTATCTTCGTTTTGGCATCTTTGTAGTTAAACGTATCGGTAAGCTCATCGGTCACTGCCGCTTTACCGGCATCGATATCGACGGACACATTGATAACGACCTCTTGTTTTTTGTCCCGTTCCCATTCATTGGCTCCGATTATCGTTCGGAGAGTGAGATTGGTTATCCGGATCGTGGTGTGGGTTTCGGGCATAGGTTGGCTCCTTGAAGCCGGGTGGTGAGTGATTGAAAGGGCACACCGTGGCAACTGCAATCGGCATATTCAAAATAATGAATTCTCTGCCGGCGCACTGCCCTCGTTGTAGGCACCCGATGCATAAGCAAGCCGACGGCGGCACGAGTCGCCGATGATTTGCGCGCATGTACGGCTTCCCGGTACGGTGGTTTTCCACTGCCGGGGGCTCAATGTGTGGGCTCTGGCGAAAACCTGTCTTCCGTGATAAAAAACGAGGGTGTGCCACACGGCATGAGTGTCTGGTATCTCCTTGGTGATAAGACAGGTATGTATACCATTGATGCCTCAAGTCGATAGTTTCTGTGTGAAGAGTATGACTGATTCATATATTTAATACGGGTACCCGAAATCCATTCTCGTCTGTATTCGGGTGTTGTGTTCTTCCGTCTGGGCCGGATGGATTCCATGGTTTGAAGACGATAAACTGGGTAGATACTCTTAGTCCACGACTGCACCGCAGATCGCTTAGGCACACGTTCTAAGCTGCTGACAGGGGTCCGTATGCGAGATGATGATGAAAACTTATCGATCGGGAGTATCGGGTCCTCTTCACCCCTCCATGATTTTGGTCTCCATCCTCCGGATGGTCGAGGTGACCGGAAAGATCACCGTCACCGCAAACGCCGCCGTCCCAAGGATTTTCTCCAGACCATCCAGAAGGCTACTGAGGAATCGAATCGAAAACTGAGCCGGCAGGGCACTCCCGTACGTTTCTGCATCTACATGGAAAAGGGGCGTTTGATGCTTGATATGGCCTATCTCGATGATTCAGGGGCGATTACCCGAGTGACCACCAGGGATGTCACCGATGCGGATTTCGATCAGTTGATTGAAGACATATCCAACATTGAAGGACTTCAGTTTGACCAGCGTGCGTAGCTGCTGGTTTCTGTCTATACTTCCTCTGGTACGTTGATTGCGTATACCTAAGTAGAATACCACGGCCGGATAACGTTATTTCTTGCTGCTGAGAATAGGGAGGGGGCAGCTATGCATACCGGCATAACCAGAAAACCGACGATCAAAACTGCACTGGCATTTGCATTTTTTCTGTACGGCGCTACGGCAGTTTCGATAGGTGGAAAAGCATTCTGGCGTACTTCGCGCGCTGGAGCGATTGAGGTACTGATCCAGGAGCATCGGGGCATAGAACTCACCGAATGGTCCCGTGCCCCACGCACGCGAACAGGTCGTCATCATTCCAGTGCTGGAATCAACGATGCAGTTGCCCGTCGACAGGTTCCTGTCGATTCCCGAAAGATCCCCTGTTCAGCGACTTCCGCCCAACGGCTGGACCAGAATGATTCGAGTGCACGCATGAAAACCGATGTCTCCCGCATCTGTCGGTGAGCCGGTATTCCCCGGACGGTTATGGAGAGGGCTGCACGGGGTTATTCCGGTGTGAAGGTACCACCTCTGCGCAATGGGGTAGTACGTAATTGTATTTTAGTATCATGCTTGGCAGATAATGCTGCACACGTCGGCTAACCCAATTCTGCCGGCAGGGCGTGCTATCCATCCGGCGCTGCCGGATCTGAGTGTTCAGCCACGAATCCTATTCCAGCTATTATTTCTTCGCGACATCTTTTGAACTACACAAGGGAGGATGTTCCATGCAACGTTTACTCGTCTGGGTGCTGTTTGCGTTTCTGTCTGTTTCTATGATCGCCGGGTGTGGAAAGAAAACCACGAAAGTCGACACGTCCCCGGAGCGCCAGGTGGAAACACCGGCCGAAGAAGTGGAAGAAGAGGAAACACCGGTGTTCACTCCCTCGGATGAGGATGTTTTCGAGACGGTGGATATGGATGCCGCAGCTCGAGAGGTGCTTGTTCCCGTGTATTTCGAATACGATCAGTACCAGCTCAGTCCCGAAGCGATTGATAAGCTCGAGAAGATAGCTGCTTTTCTCTCCGAGAATAAAAGCGTTCGCCTTCTCATCGAGGGCCATGCCGATGAACGCGGGACGAACGAATACAATATCGGCCTGGGTGAAAACCGCGCAAAAGCGGCAAAGAACTATTTGACAAGCTACGGGATTGCCTCTGTCAGGCTGGAAACGACCTCCTACGGTCGCGAGCGCCCGGCAATCGAGAATTGCCCCGATGAAGCCTGTCATGCAAGGAATCGACGTGTGGAGTGGCAGATTTTGGCTAAATAGCGTCTGCTGAAACAGTGTTCTGTATAAAAAGAGTCTCCCCGGGTACGTCCGGGGAGGCTTTTTTTGTAGACCGTATACAATTCAAGCCTGTATTGCTGAACATGGGGGAAGGCACTTAATTCCCTTAAACAGCCGAAAGCGCCTGTTCAGAGCGACAATTGTCTTGTCAGGGTGGACGGGAGACTGGCATGTTATATGCATGTCCTTGTGGTGACTGCCAGTAAAAGTAACCACTCATCCCACCGTTGGACAGAGAGTACTACATGCGCCCGAGCAATGAAAACCTTGTAAAAGTGATGGACTACGCGCGGAAATTGCTGTTTCTTGCAGACAGAGGGGATATTCAGCGCGAAGATCCGGAATGCGGTGTTCTGTACGGTCTGCTTCGCGACAGTGCCTACCGGGTGAAAAAAGCTGCCGAAGAAGAGATCGAACACCACAAGAGAATGGGACTCTGGGACGAAGAAACCCGCGAGAAGAAAACGAGTACCTCCACTCGTCTGCGCCGATGACTCCCGATGGATAGTGAAGAAAACGGGCGGATAGTGACCGGTTCTTCCAGGGCAGGATGGCGTACGGCATTATTTTTCCTATGGAACGATTCTACCAGTTCGGATGACCGGTAAGCGACGGCTATGTCCGGGATGCTGACGTGCACGCCACGAAAAGGAGGAACCTATCTATGGATCGCAACAGGTATCGTGAAATAATCGAATTTGCAATTACCAAGGAACAGGAAGCCGCATCGCTTTACGAGCAATACCGCGAAGTGGTTACCGCTGCTGCCGGCAAGAAACTGCTGGCTGAAATGGCACAGATGGAGCGTGAACATGAACGGTTGCTCACGGATATTCTGGAACGGGGAGATGATCACCTCACCGGGAAAACCGAATCCGTTGGCGATCTTCACCTGAGCGATTACCTTGTCGATATCGAGCTGAAAAAGGACAGTCCTATCGAAGACGTGTTTATTTTCGCTATGAAAGCCGAACAGAAAGCTGCGGACCTGTACGGGCGCCTGGCCGAATTACAGAGCGATTCCGATGCCCGCGAACTGTTTGCGCGGTTGTCAAAGGAAGAGAAGAAGCA
>JBEPYC010000050.1:0-15907 GCA_041641555.1 Chitinivibrionales bacterium
TACCAGGCTGCGCCACTCCCCGAACAATCTCGTCAATTCTATTCTGGTTCTATCCTGGCTCAACTTAAGACAGGATTCACGCTCACCATCCAGGTGAGCGCCCTTCGGGTTGCCTCCGGCAATGCTCTCCGGCCGTCCTGGCCTTCGAGTCGAACCTGCGACTACCTGGTCCCAAACCAGGTGCGCTACCAGGCTGCGCCACTCCCCGAACAATCACACAAAATACTTTAGTACACAGCACCTGGGAAGGGAAGACGATTAATTATCTATGTTACGCTCAATTGCAGGAGGCTACAGGTGTCTGTTCACCCGGCTGCGGACATTTTCTCTTTCAAATGGTCCCATTCGCGGGCAATCGCGTCTTCATCGTTGGACCATCTGCTTGTAACGGCAGCGGCGTTTTTTGCCGTCGTGGTAGCGTTACTCATCGCAATGCCCAGCCCAGCGACTTCCAACATGGGTATGTCGTTGTCGGCATCGCCAAAAGCGACAACATCTTTAAGGTCGACACCACAGGCGGCGGCCAGCGCAGCAAGGCCCTTGGCTTTATTGGCTTGCAGGCTTAGAAATTCCAGGTAATAGTCCCAGGTTCGAACTATATAAACCTGGTCCGCCCACTTCCGACGGAATTGCTTTTCCTCACGGTCTAATCTGCTCGGCTCGCCAACGAAGATGATCTTGTTCGGAGTATGAGCTTTGAGCAAATCCAGAGAGTCGACAAACTCGCACGCCGTTCGGGTCTGGGCATAATACAGGTCTATCCACTGGGCATTCAATCCGTTTCTGCAGGAAAACAGCTTGCCATCGGAGTAGAAATTCAGAGCAAAATCGGCTTCAGCTGCGTGCTGCAGGAGATGATGCGCGTAGCTCTGGCCCAGCAATGCCGAATAGACCTGGCGGTAGCCCGTTGGTTCATGAGCGTATACGGCCGCACCATTGAGAGTAAGCAGTGCTGGTTCAAAGCCGAGTTGATCCGCGATCTGGGTCACACTGCTTCCCAGGCGTCCCGAAGCAAGCGCTACAATACCCCCGCTGTCTTTCATTTCTCTGAGGGCGCGCTTATTTGCCTCAGAAAGCTCCTTGTTCGAAGTCAGCAAGGTTCCGTCGAGATCAAACGCAAAAAGTTTGTAGGACATCGATGCCGTATGCCGGTGCAGGTGCTAAAGAAGTTAGAACAAAAACAGATGGATAGAGGAAGATAACCTCGGGGCGTGGTCTTTCGCAAGGGCAGACTATAAAGTAAAGGTTTCGGAGGTATCCTTCTTTATGCCCTCGGGACCATCGAATAGAGGAAAGGTATTGTCCGCATCCAGGGTAAGAAGACTCCCGGGATCATCATCGGGCACATTCGTGTATTTCTCGACCATCGTCCGAAGCTTCTCGTTGGTCTCACGCAATCGGGTAACCAGTATTCGGATCATATTCACCATCCACGGCGGAATCTGAGACAGCTGATCCTCGAATACCTTACGAGTAATTATGGTGATCTCGGTTTGTTCGACAGCTTGTACGCTGGCTGAACGCCGGCTGTTGTCGATCATAGCCATTTCACCAAACATGGCTCGCGCACCAAGGGTACAGAGTTCAACCTCCTTGGCAGCTCCCCCTGCTCCTACTGTCTTGAATACCCGCACTCGGCCCGAATCGACGATATACATCCCGTCACATTCACTGTTTTCCGAAAAAACCATTTCGCCTTCACGGTACTTTTTCTTCTTAGTAGAGTAATAGCGCATTCGCTTTTCTCCTGCTCCCTCTTCAATCAGCCATCAAAGATGGTCCGATTCAACTCACGCATAGGTACCGGTTTTTCGAAAAAAGTGGCCTGGAGCTTCTGAAGTTTGTCTTCGGCAATTTCAGAGACATAGCCTGAAATCAGGATCTTCTTAACCTTCGGTTCCGCCGCCTCCATCAACTCAATACCGTTCACAAATGGCATTTTGTAATCGGTGATGAGAACGTCTATGTCATGTGATACGATATATTTCTTCGCATCCCGAGGATCATTGAAAGTGCGAACTCCTGCAGGCTTTCCAGAAGTCTCGATAAAGAGCTGTATCAGATCGGTGATCTGCGATTCGTCATCAACGATAACGATTTCCAACGGAGTCTTACCCATTGGTAGTACGTCCTCCACGTGCAGGTCTTGGTCGCCGGCAGATGCTAACATTTTGTGAAATTATTGTAACATCGCCGCCGAATAAAGGTCAACTATCTTTTTTTTGAGCCATACAGGCCACGATCGGAATAGCGGTCTCCGATGTCGATCAGAGATTGTTTGAGGCTTCTCGCTGAGATGCGGGCGAATCGAGGAAATCAAGCGAAGCACCTTCTTCGTATACTGTCACCACTTTCTGCAGCCCCAGGTAATTCATGGCATCGACCACCCGGCGCGGGGCGTGCACGACATAAACCCTTCCGTTATGAGCATCGGCCATTTTTTTGAGCCGAACAATAAGCCCGAACCCAGCGCTGTACATATTCTTTGTCTTGCTCAAATCAATGGCTATTGAGTTCACCGACGAAGCCATTGAAGACTCGATTTGTTCTTCCAGGCCCGGATAGCTGTCCATATTAATCGAATCGGGAAGCGTAATCCAGAGACACCCGTTATCTTCCCGCACATCCAGGCGAGTAGCACCTCTTCCAGCTCTGTTCTTTGGTGACATAATTCCGCCCTGCTCTTTTCACGCACTCATTTTCTTGGCCTCGCGCCACCGTTCTTGGGAGCTCTCCTGGTCGGCAGCACCATTCCGTATCACATTGCTTTATTCTTTTCTATTATATCCTCATACAAGCACTACTGCAAAGATAAAAGCTTCCAGCACATTAAAAAAGGGCGAGCTCACTTCACGTGAGCCGCCCGCGAATGCGAAATTACCGAAATGTCACCATCTTAAACGTTGAGCAATGCCTGCATCAGGATTGCAGCAACAAGGGCCAAAATAGCGTAAAACTCCGGAAACACGGCAAGAATAAAGGTATTACCGAATACGTTGTGACCCGAACCAATCGCTGCGATACCATTGGCACAAACCTTCCCCTGTTGAATAGCGGAGATGAGTGCTGCGAGTCCAAGACCAACTCCCGCCCCCAGCGCAACCGATCCCTGAAGGAGAGTCATGCCGCCGCCAAGGTTGGCCAGAGCCCCATTATAAATGATGAAGCCAACAAACCCATAGAGTCCCTGCGTAGCTGGCAATGCCGCCAGAATCATACCGCTACCAAAAGCCTCCGGTTTCTTTTTGAGCATCCCCACTACGGAAGCACCTCCGATAGCCGTTCCGATAGCCGATCCGGCTCCCGAAAGGCCAACCATAATACCAAGTCCAATCATAGCCAAGGTGTGTCCCCACTCCATTGCTGTACCTCCTGAAAGAAATTTGTATTGTTAGTCCGATGATCCCGTTACTTTAGCCAATGGCCGGTACGGTTTTCCACCACCCTTGAACCCGAGACTGAATCCGCCAAAAAATTCAACAAAGGTAAGGCGAAGCGGATGCACAAATGCTCCCAGTGCCGAAAGCACCAGGTTCAATGCATGTCCGAAAATCAGTATAAGAACCGTGAACACTATCAAGGGAGTTGCGTAATTGACATCTCCCTCCGGCGTCGTCACGATCATGAACGCGATCTGATTGAAAGCCGCTCCCAGGAGCCCTCCGGCAAGACCAAGGGCGAACAATCGAAGATACGATAGACCCGTGCTCATCAGACCGCTTGCGAAATTATAGGCATCCCAGATTATCAGCACCGGCCGAAGAGCGACTTGCTTGATGTTCTTGATGAACAGATTATCGACCGCCAGGATTGCCGTGCCACCAAACACCAGAGCAAGAACAACCGAGGCAGGGATACCGGTTAGCCAGGGACCTATTGCAACTGCTCCCAGTTCCAGTTTACCCATGTCGACAAAATCCCACTTTGCCATCTGTATCACTACACCGAGAACAATAACGATAGAGTAAAACGGATTCACGGCATCACGCCACTCACCATTCTCAAAACTGTTCCCGATACGAATTATCATACCCAGAATCAACTGGAGTATCCCGATATAGATCGAGAACGGCATAGCGGGAAAGTACGTACCTCGGGCAGTTTCTACAGGAGAAAGAAGAGAAATCGCGTTTCCTGATGACAGCATGGCGTTCTCCGCCGCCGATGTCGCAAAAACCGGGAACCCGAAAACCGTATTGAGTAGCAGACCGGCAAGAGCCGTACACAAACCCATGATCGCTCCCAGCGCCATGAACGGACGCATCTTGGGAGGAGCGACTTTCATTCCGATAAGCGATACGAGCAGAAGCACTGCCCCGTAACCCAGATCACCCAGACACAATCCGAAAAAGAACACGAAAAAAGGAGTCACAAACGGCGTCGGGTCGATCTCGAAATAGTCCGGAAGAGAATAGAGACCAATAATGGGTTCCATCAACCGGGATGCTTTCCCGTTTTTCAGGGCAACCGGCACGGGATCGTCGAATTCCGCCTCGGAGAACTCGTGCCACGCGGCAAATGATTTCAGAAAATCGCCGACGGCTTTCACACGGTTTGTTGGCACCCAGCCAGTCATGGCCATAATCTTGCCGTCGACCTGGGAATCCATACTCAATCGAGCATTCTCCATATCTTTGCTGCCGTTAGCGACAGCAAGATCCTTCGCGAGGACCCCGGTATAGGCAGTAAGCTCCTGAAGCTGCTTGTGAATGCTTTCCCGCTCCGATTCCAACTGTTTGAGTTTCTTGTTGGCCTCGGTAAGAGAGATCTTCGGAAGCACTATCGGCTCAGCCTGCACGTCGACAGTTTCCCCACGCTCCATGACGACAAAAAACACCGTTCCTTCGGTTCGGTTGATCACCTGCATGGTCAAGTGATCCCGGGGCATCTTCTCGAACTGCTTCTCTGCAATTATGAAAAACCTGGTCCGCACCCCGACTTCCTCAAGCCGGTGCACATCGGCAGGATCGAAATCTCCCCAGGGTTCCAGGGTAGAGATGTTTTTCCGCATCGTGAGAATATGCGCTTCGGTTGCGTCTTTTTCCTGCTCGAGCCGCTCAAACGTTGCAATCACCTGTTCGGCTGGCTTGTCGCTTTTCTGCGGCAGTGAAACCTTTTCATTCCGGGCAAGAAGCCCCAGAGAGCGGTGCACATTACCCGCTTTGCGCAAATGCTGATCGATTGTGGTCAGCTGTTCCGATTCAGCATCCTTATCCACCTCGATATGCACGACGCCCAGCTCGGCAAGCCGATCCAGAAAGGATTCCTTTTCCTTGTGGTACAGAAGCAGAGAGAGCTTTTTCATTTTCTGTATCATGCTGCTGCCTCCTCTGCCGCAATTTTCCCCTTGAGGATCTTCTGCGATGATTTAGCCAGGTTTTCTTCATCTTCAAGAAACCGCTTAATCTTGAGAATGGCCTCTTCGTAGGCGGGAATTTGCACCTTTTCGTAGAGGTTCACTTTTTGAGTAGTCTTTTTGCGGGCATATTCCAGAATATCAACCGTCTTTTCGGCAACGGAACGTTCGACCCCCACCGCCGCGGCTTTCTTTAGAAGCTCCAGCCCGGTGGGAACCCATCCAGGCTCCCCGAACAAGCTATACGGTTTGATCTCGAACTCGACGTTCTTGAACGTCGGGGTCTTTACCCCGGCGACTTTCCGCAACTCTAACTTCACGTCCCTGATGGAAATCACTCCCTGCGGAAACTCCGCCCACATCCGATGGGTTTTCGCAAGCTCACCATCGTTTTCCTTTTGACGAGCCTTGATTTCCCCAAGGTGGGTACGTGCCTTTTTCACCTCGAGCCGAAGAGCCGATTCCTTTGCCGCAAGCGTGGGCAACGCATTGACCCGGACTTTCAGGTCCCGCTGAAGAATCTGCAGGTATGTTTTGTTGTACTGAAACTTTATAGCCATAATCTAACCCGGAGTAGGCTCGCGTATTTTCTGGTATTTGCTATCCCGTTAGTGCCTGGTACCTTTACCCTCTCCAGTATTTGTTCATGAATTCACCCTTTATGGCGACTTCTTCTTTGGAGAAGTACTTGGCAAAGAGATCCCAGGCGATATCGAGCATTTTTTCGGTGTTGATGTTGATATCGATTGCCAGAAGTTCTTTGGAGTACTCTTTTGCGTAATCGATACATCGCTTATCATAGTCGGTCAGGTCGAAACCGTTATCCTGCTTTGTCCGGGCAGCCGCGGCATCGGCAAACAACCGGATACAGGCATTCATAACCTGCGGGTGATCATCACGAGTTTTCTTACCAATCACCAGCTGTTTCAGTCGGGACAAGCTTCGGAATGGATCAACAATCACCTTCCCGATGTCAGTGTCCCGGCGAAGGAATAACTGTCCTTCGGTGATATAGCCTGTATTGTCTGGAATGGCGTGGGTGATGTCTCCGCCCGAGAGCGTCGTCACGGCAATAATCGTTATCGACCCCCCGTCAGGGAACTGCACAGCTTTTTCGTAAATCTTGGCCAAGTCACTATAAAGCGATCCCGGCATACTGTCTTTTGAAGGAATCTGGTCCATACGGTTGGAAACGATACTGAGAGCATCCGCAAACAGTGTCATATCGGTGAGCAGCACCAGTACCTTGAAGTTTTTCTCCGTGGCGAAATGCTCGGCGGCCGTCAGGCACATGTCCGGAACAAGCAGTCGCTCAACAGGAGGGTCCTCGGTTGTGTTAACAAAACTGACAATGCGGTCAAGTGCACCGGCATTGTCGAACACGCTTTTGTAATAAAGGTAATCGTCATTGGATAACCCCATTCCACCCAAAACGATTATGTCGGCCTCGGCACGAAGCGCCACGGTGGCCATGACCTGATTGAACGGCTGGTCCGGGTCGGCAAAAAATGGAATTTTCTGTCCAGTAACCAGTGTGTTATTCAGGTCAATTCCCGCAATTCCGGTGGCGATAAGCTCTGAAGGCTGCTTTCGACGAACCGGATTAGCGGATGGTCCGCCGATTTCGCGTTCCTCTCCATCAATCTCCGGTCCCCCATCGATCGGTCGTCCGTAAGCATTGAAGAACCGACCGCGAAGCTGCTCGCTGAGTTTGACTGTGGGGGGCTTACCCGTGAATACGACCTCAGCATTGGTTGCAACACCCTGAGTCCCCGGGAAAATCTGGAGAACCACTTTGTCGCCGACAATCTTCACGACCTGCGCCGGACGTCCGTCGACATAGGCCATCTCCTCATTGGAGATCCCTTCGGCCTTGATGGTGCACGTGGCTTTCGTGATATTCTCTACCTTGGTGTAGACTTTCTGGAACGCCTTGGTCTTCATTGGGCTCCCCTTTCAGAACCGGCGGCTGCCATCTCCTCCTCCAGGGATGCAGCGCGGCGCTCGGCAATCAACTGCTCGAGATCGCCCTGGAACTTTTTGAACTGATCGCTCTGAAATTCCTGGTAGTTCATCTGTTTCATGATGTTGATCATTTTCTTGAAGTACTTGTTCACCTCTTCGAAACTCTCGAACTCAAAATCTGTTTCGCATATCGAAAGAATAAGATTTGCCATATACTGCTGACGTTCGATCGGCGTGGAGGCGTCGATCTTATCAAACCCATCCTGCTGTAGAAGCACGAAGTCGACAATCTCTGACTTGTTAAATACCAGGTGGTACTCGATCGGCACTCCGTCGTCTCCGAGAATGTTGATCTGATCCCGAGCTTCCTTACCACGGAGCAGTATGTCCTTGAGCGTGCTCACCTTATTGATCCAGCCCTGCTCCATGTGCTTATCCATATACTCGGTTACTTCGTCGTATTCGAGGTACTTGGAATAGCTCTCGATCGGGTCGATAGCGGGATAGCGCTTACTGTCAGCACGGGGCTGGGCGAGTGCATAGAAGGCTCGCGCGGCTTTCTTGGTCGACTCGGTAACCGGTTCTTTCAGGTTACCACCAGCGGGACTGACCGTCCCGATAAAAGTAATCGAGCCCGAATTTCCATTGTTCAAATACACGTATCCGGCACGGGAATAAAAGTTGGCTATAATAGCCGGAAGATCCATAGGGAAGGCATCCGGTCCCGGCAGCTCTTCCATCCTGTTGGACATTTCACGAAGAGCCTGCGCCCAGCGTGACGTGGAATCGGCCAGAAGCAATACTTTTAAACCCATCATCCGGTAATATTCGGCGATAGTCATTCCGGTGTAAACCGAAGCCTCTCGGGCGGCAACCGGCATATTCGAAGTGTTACAGATAATGATCGTGCGCTCCATCAGTTTGCGGCCGGTTCGCGGGTCATCCAGGACAGGGAATTCCGTGAACAACTCCACAACTTCGTTGGCACGTTCGCCGCAAGCGACTACGATAATCAGGTCTGCTTCAGCATACTGGGAAATCAGATGCTGCAGCACCGTTTTACCACAGCCAAAGGGACCAGGGATAAATCCTGTTCCACCTTCCATCATGGGATTGAGTGTATCGATTGTACGAACACCCGTTTCCATCAGCTTAAACGGACGTGGTTTTTCCTTGTAGGCCTTGATTTCGACTTTCACCGGCCAGCGCATGGTCATGGTCAGGTTGTGGTCGACTCCCTGTTCATCGGTTACCACAGCAATCGTTTCGCTGACCGTATACTCGCCCTCGGGAACGACCGATTTTACCGTCGCGGTTCCCTCAAACTTGAATGGCACCATGATTTTATGCGGTATCCAGCCTTCCTGGACTTCACCGATCCAGTCGGCGGCGCGTATCGTAGCACCGATTTCGATACCAGGCTTGAATAGCCATTTCTTGTCGTCGTCCAGCGCCGAGGTATACTCGCCGCGCTTCAGAAACGTACCCTCCATCTTGTTGAGGTCATTCTGAAGACCATCGTAGTTCTTGGAAAGCATGCCCGGCCCGAGTGCTACTTCGAGCATTCGACCCACGAACTCGGCTTCACAACCAACATACAAACCGCGCGTGCTCTCGAAAACCTGTACGAATGCTTGATCGCCGGTAATCTTAATGACCTCGGCCATCAGCCTCTCGCCTTTCAGGTCGATATAGCAGATTTCGTTCTGCCCAACCGGCCCGTCAACCTCGATGGTGACCAGGTTTGAGACGATGCCGACAACTTTTCCCTTGGTGCTCATTGATGTCCTCCAACTATTGGAAGTCTTCCGAAAGTGCAAAACCCGACTGCAGCTCTCCGACAAGTCGCTGCAGTATTTCCTTGCCGGCCTTGGAATCGAGTCTCTGCCACCGGTCTACGAGCCCCAACTTAATGGCAAATGCAAGGATAGTCTCAATTTTGAAATAAGTAAACGAAATCAGTTCGTTCAGCACGTCCCATCGCAGCAGATCGAGATTCCGCTCGAATTCAACTACATTGTGCATATCCAGCCCAATCACTCGATCAACCCATTGAAAGAGTGGGGCGAGAGAGAAGTCAGGAGCGTTACTGCGAAGAATCGATTCTGCAACGTCGTTGCGCCCGACGATGGTCGTCGGCAAAGAGCCGGCCTGTTCGTTGCCCTGCTGCCCGTAGCGGCGGACATTCAGGGCCGCCACCAGATTCCGAAGATTCTGCTCAAACACAAACCATTGCGAAATGAACGCATTTTCATGCGAAGTCATTTCTTCGAAGAAAAGCCAATGAAGCTGATCTTCGGGGGAGAGGCCCGCAAACAATTGCCGCCCCTCTTTCTGCGCCTCAATAAAGGTTTTCATGTACTCCGGCACTTTGTCCGGAACACGAACCTCGGCCTCGAGATCTTCGAGTGAAAAATTCCCGCGGTCATCGAATTTGCGGGGAAGCTCCAGGAGGAGCAGAAGAAGATTCGCATTATCGTAGGGTAACCTGAGAAGGGAAAGCAATGCAGCGTCGGATGGCTCTACCTGTTCCGATACGTCTTCAATGAACTGCACCATCGACGGAACGCTCTTGTTGCCTTCGAGTACCAGGTCGGGCAACCCCGATATCAGATAATAATAGTCACGAGACATACTGACTACTCGCCAAAAAGAAAGGTACGGGTTTTCGGGCGAAGGAATTCGCGGAAAAACTCATTGAAATCTTCATCGGTCAGACTGATCTTGAATGTCCCATCCTGAGGTGCGATCTGAAATCCGCCTTTGATATTTCGGGTAAATGTAACCGAAACGCCTTTTTTCAGGCTGTCGAGTATTCCGCCCTTGAAAGCCTTTTCCAGCTCTTTTCGATTCTGGTCAGGAAGAAGCACTTCAAGATTGGGAGCATCCTTTCCGCCGGTCTTCCAATTGGCCGCGACTGTTTCGACCATTTTTCTCACCACATCGGGATCTGATAGTGTCTTGGAGACAGGTTGATCCAGCCCCTTAACCATGATAAGATCGACGATCTGCTGCTTGAGCGAAGCGATAGCCTGCTGCGAAGAAAGCTTGATCTCAGATTCGACATTGCGCCGAAGCTCCTGTGCTTTCTGCTCCGATTCACTGACGATTTCCTCGGCTTTCTTCTTCGCGTCGGCGACAATCCGTTCGCTTCGGGCCTGCGCATCGCCGACAATCTCTTCGGCTTTCTGCTCGGCCTTCTCGACGCCTTCCTGGTATATCTTCTGGGTCAACTCGGCAATTTTGCGTTCCATGAACAGCCCCTTGGGATTCATGACCTATAGGTAATGTTTGGATTATCGGATGCGATTTCGAGAATGTATTCAGGTAAAGCCTGCCGCTTGCGAGAGAAAAAAACGGCAAGAGAGAGAAAATAATTATGTTATGCCGGCAAAACCATGTCAATGGCAATTTGTTTGATTTTCCTCGACTTTTTTGTGATAGCGGAACATATTAACTACCTTTGTGACCTGTTTTTCTGACAAAGCATACCATTTGGTCTTTGTACTTGACCCGATTTTCCCCGAATACGTATCTTATTCGTAAGACCCACATTGTGAGTTGTTCGTACTGAATGGTGCGAATCGCGTTGGTGCGGCACCAGAGTTGCCTCCGTTTTCTGATTGTTGAGGCCGCTCAATCTTTACCTATATGGATGGAGGGGACCCTCTATGAAGCGTTTTTTTGGCATTGTTACGGGTTTAAGCGTTTTGACCTTGCTGGTAGGATGCGGAGTCAGCAATCGAGCAATCCAGGACGCCGAAAACCGGATCGAAGCACTTAAAGCGAAGGGCGTCCCGGATAGCTCGCTTTCCCGTGCGATCGTGTTTGTCTACCAGGCTCGATCCGCAAAAGAGCGTGGAGACCGCGCCCTGGCAAAGCTTTCCGCCGATTCGATGCACTATCTCATTGCACGCGCAGAAGAACGCTATGAAGAGCAATCCGAAGAGCTCAAGCCCGTTATAGATTCACTCCGCCAAGTCATCAAGGCTGAGCGCGACGACCTTTCCGGTCTTCAGTTGAGCAAATTAGACAGTATGGTTACAGTGGCCGACTCCTTTGCAGGTATCGGATGGGTGCTTCAGACGGAAAACACTCTCATGACAGCCGTCGAAATGCTTCCACGGCTGGAATTCCTGCAAAAACGCGCAGAAGAACTCAAGCCACGCATACCGGGTAAGTGGGTGAGTACGCAGAGAACCACGAAATCCGGCCATCCTGAGGTCAACGCCGTTCAGTACAAAATCTTCGAGTTTGGTAAAAACGGCAAAGGAAAATTCATTGAAAAGAAAACTGGGCAGAGTGGCACGCATCTCAAGGAAGACTGGGAGTTTGTCTCCTGGGGCAATTACGACCTTTACGGGGACACCGTTTTCCTTTTCGTTGACCGTTTTGCCGCCAAGAAACAGGATTTTATCGAAAAGGTTGTTAATGAAAACGGCAAGCAGGTTTGGAAAAAGACCTCGCACCCGACCTACGATTCGACTATCACCGACGGCAGCCAGGACAGGTACATCGCCTTTTCGGACCTTCGACTCGATTTCAAGCACAGGCGGTAAATGTTACCCAGTGCAGCAGAGCGATTTATACGTGGGGAGCCGGTTTTGCCGGCTCCTTTTTTTTGCTCAATTCGGCTCCATCAGCTTTCCCGAGGAATGCCTACAAAAAAAGAGGATGCTCAATAGCGAGCATCCCCTTTGGGATCTATCCGGATGTGCGTAGCGAAGTTATTTCGGAAGGATATCCACCGTCTTGCGGGTACCGCGGTGTACACGAAAGTTCACAACACCGTTAATCTTCGCAAAAAGAGTGTCATCGTTACCTTTGCCGACATTTAGCCCCGGATGGATACGGGTACCACGCTGCCGCACAATAATACTGCCTGCAGGAACAACCTGACCTGCAAAGCGCTTCACTCCAAGCATTTTCGGATTGCTGTCGCGACCGTTACTGGTGCTTCCACCACCTTTTTTATGTGACATACTGTCCTCCCTTTCGGACTATGCAGAAATCGACGTGATTTTCAGTTCGGTATATTGCTGACGATGACCGTTCTTGCGTCGATAATCCTTGCGACGCTTACGTTTGATCACCAGAACCTTATCGTCTTTAAAATGTTTCACAACGTTGGCTTTCACCGATACGCCATCCACAATCGGCGTACCAATTCTAACCCCGCCGTCGTCTGAAACGAGAAGAACCTTTTCGAGATCTACTTCGTTTCCCGGCTCGATGTCCATAAGAGGTACACTGATCGTGTCGCCCTCGGCAATTTTAAACTGAACGCCGCCTTGTTCCACTACGCTGAACATTTCTATTCCCCTTGGATTCGGTTTTTCACCTGCTCCGCCTTGCGGCTGAAACTTTTACCCAAACAGCAAAACTTTTGTAATATACGACACCGCAACAGGCAGCGTCAAGTCTACAGTGACTTCGGATTCTTAAACTCACAAGTGTTCGCGCCGCCACCAGCTCCCCCTGCACTCTTCATGAAAGCATGGTATAATCAAACGGAAGCACTCGAAACAGGGTACGGCCTATGGCATACGATGTAATTGTTACAAAAATCACGAATTCGCGAGCACGACCGGTCGTTGCCCGACATCTCGCTGCAGATCCCGCTATATCACTGGTTAAGGCCAATTCGATGCTGGATACGCTGCCTGTCCCGTATCTTCGTGGTGTTCCTGAGAAAACAGCCACCGAGGCCGTCATGCACCTTCGGAAGATCGGAGTCGAAGCTCAGGTCAGGGAAACTGAGGTGAATAAAGAAGAGCCTCAGCACAAACCGATTGAACCACACGCCCCGAAGAAGGTAACTCCGCGCCCCTCCCCGACTGCGGGCAGCCCACGAAGCCACCAGCAGCACATCGGAAGGATTTCCCAGCCGCCACCACCGGATCCCAAAGGGTCCACCGCTCAGTACTGGGTACTTGTCTTTGCCATTGCAGTGTTCGCAATTGCCGTCTACATCGGGACCCGCGGAGATCGGTTTTCTTCCAAAAAGACTTCAAGCCTGAAAATGAGCGACCGACGACAATCGGCATCAGCCGCAAAGCCCCGGAGCAAACGAGACAAAACTCGCCCGCCTGCATCCGCTCCCCAATCAGGCACACTCTCAATTCCCACATCCCGGGGGAACACCACACCGACATCTCCCCAGAAAAAGGAGTCGAAGCATTATGCCGATTCGGCTCGTACCGCGCCAAACCCGGGTTCGGCCATTGCATTCTACAAAATTGCCATTTCGTTCAATCAGTACAACATCGATGCCTGGTATGGACTTGTTGGTGCATACCGCGAACTGGGCATGTATGATCATGCACGCGATGCCCGGGCAGAGATGAGGAAAATTTTCGGCGAAAATGTTTCTTCTCTGAAGGAGATTGTCGGTCTTTTCGGAAAAGCTCTGGAGTTGAGCTTAACACAAGACCGGGTGCTTCGGGTCGAATACCGAAGCCATCTTCGTGAGGAAACCGGCATACCTCGAGAGGCTTTCAGGATGATTCGAGCACTCCGGACCGAGTGCCAGTGCGAGGCAGTATCGCTCCATGCGCACCTTTTTGGCGGGAAAGCAGCTCTTGTTTACCATGAAGGCAACGTCTTCCCCGCCAGTCGAGCTCATTTCGAAGAACAGGCGAACATCACTTACCTTCGATAGACCGGAAAAAGTCAAGTAGCCCGGTAATCGTTTCGTCCAGATCGGATGGAAATGCAGGGTCATCGCAGTAAACCTGAAGCACTTCGAGAATTGTCAGTACATCACCGATTGTCCAGTCCGCGTTGCCGGATTCACCGAGCTTTGCGATCAGGTTCTCGAGGTTATCATAGTGAAAAACTGTTCGTCCTTCTTCACGCTCCAGTCGATCGACATCTTCACGAAGCCGTTTGGCAAGATTCTGTATTTCGTACTGTTCCTGCTCAGAGAATTCTACCTGCACATTTTCATCCAACTGCGCACCTTCAAGCCCGATATCGAAAAAACTGAGAGCTTTGATCTGACCTTTCGGTCCTTGCGCCTTGAGCTGATAGACTCCATCCACCCAGGTAAAATGCTCTTCGACCAGCTCGTGAACCTCGGGGAGCCGGTCCTTGAGGACGAACACCTGATAGGTTCGTTCGGTCAACGCCTCGGTCGGGATAATGTCCGAGGTATTCGTACCGGCTTCCACAAAGTAAGGTACGGTATGCTCCTTTAGCATCGCCGTAATCAGCAACAGATCGGTATGACCGAACCGGTGCTCGAGAGGCTCGAAATCCTCCTTGCTGTGCGTTACCGGAGCTTTCAGCTCATCCATAAGCTTCTGCCGTTTCTCGGCATCGATATTTCGCCGGTCCAGCTCTGTTTCGATTATCGCAATGGCTTGGCTGGTGTAGTCTTCGCGTTCCCGGGTTATCATACGCACCAGCTGTTCATCTGAATAGTCTTTTACCGCTTCCCGCAAATCTGTAGCCATCACACCCTCGCTTTCCACGTAGCGGCACGAGATTCGATTCTCTTTATACGCGCACCGCCTGTGCATTTCTTTTCCTAAGGATTCACCTGAAAAATATATGTCCCCGGCCAGAGTACGAAAATGCGAGGCGAATGTAGCGAAATAGCGTGCAGTGAACTAATTTTTGTGTCAACGTTCTTCCTTTTCACGATAGAACCGGTATTCTTCCTGTTTTCTGCACCATCACAAGTACTGTGCATTGCTTTCTGCATTTCAGGACACTCTTGTTTTCCGGCCAGAGAGGTTTTTCATGAACAACTACCTATACAAACACGCTCCATTTTTTTTCACGCTCGGCACAGTACTCTTTCTGCTTTCCATGGCCCCGGTACCTGCAATGGGCCAGGAAAACCAGGAAGAGAGCGTTTCAGAAGGCAACGGCATGTATCGGGAGCCAACAGGCATTGTAAATTCTCCGGCATACGGCATTTCGGGTCTGTTTGCGCTGGGTAAGCCTGCAAGAAATCAGTCTCCCTTTTCGGCGCTTGCTTGGTTTCTGGTCCCCACCACCGACATCTCGCATGTCCGGATTCGGGGTGGCATACCGGTCTTTCACAACAACCAACATTCTTTGGGCGGCGAGTCCAAGACACCCGATGGCAACCTGAGCCTTGAACATGAATGGGGTTGGCCTCATTTCGCGGTTACCGCCGGCTTGTCCTACATGTACATGAGTGAGTTTCAAAAAGCAGAGTACAGCGGAAGTTCCGGAGGTACCTCGGCGACAGCTCATTTTGACCAGGCCAATGTTGCTGAGGTCGTCTTTGGCATTCGGGGCGGAAGCCCTACCGGAGCATTCTACGGAAGATTTGTCTGGCCGTTCCCGTATATTTTCTATGATGATGAGCCCGACAATTTGGAAGTGGTCGCCGAAACCCTGGAATTCTTCGGGATGACAATGCAGATTGCTAACAATGGTGTCGAGGCATTAAACATGCTGGAGACGATCACGCCTACTCTGATTTTATGCGACCTCTCAATGCCGGAGATGGACGGCTGGGAAACGCGTACCCGCATTAAATCGGACCCGAAGCTGCAACATATTCCAGTCGTCGCGATGTCAGCTCATGCCATGTCCTGTGACAAAGAA
>JBEPYC010000051.1:0-15854 GCA_041641555.1 Chitinivibrionales bacterium
GGATGAGATCGGCGATATGCCAAAACATCTTCAGGCCAAGCTTCTGAGGTTTATCGAAGATCAGAAATTTCAGCGATTGGGCGATGCTGCGTTTCTCCAGGCAAATGTCCGCATTCTGGCGGCGACAAACCGAAGGATCACCGGCGAAGATCAGCAGGGAGGACTTCGCACCGATCTCTATTACCGGCTTTCGGAATTCGAGATCAATCTTCCTCCTCTTCGGCAACGACAGCAGGATACCGTGTTGCTGGCACGGCGAATCGTGGAGCGAAACCGTGCGCGGTTCAATCAGCCGAAACTGAAACTCAGCTCCCGCGCAGAACAGCTTCTTCTGTCCTACAGTTGGCCCGGAAATGTGCGCGAGCTGGAGAACAAACTCAACCGCGCCGCTATTTCATGCGCACACCAGACTATAGAACCCGACGACCTCCAGCTCGCCGAAAGCTCGCTGACTTCGGTTACCTACAAGGATGCCCGCAACATGTTTGAAAAGAACTATCTAATGAACGTTCTGAAATACTCCAAATACAACGTTTCAGAGGCGGCGCGAAGTGCGGGGTTGAGTCGGCCGACGCTCTATGACATGATGCGCCGGCACGGCATAACCATCAAAGCCAACCCCACGGTGGAGATGGGGTAGATTGTGTGATTGTGGGAATGTGGGAATCACCAGCGAAGAAATGTGCCTGCTCGAATCCCCCGATTGAAAAAATCCTCACTCGTGTGCGTAGTAGCTTGAGTTCTTGTAGTACTTGCTGGTTTTGCGTACATCGGCGTAATTGAGAACCAGCCCCAGGACTTTTTCTTTCAGAACCCCGTACTCCTCGATTTGTTTTTTGAGATCGACCAGATTGGTTTTTCCTGCCTTGGCAACAAGAATATAGCGGGAGAAAAGCTCGTTGAGCACGACCGCATCTGTCCCGACTCCCAATGGAGGGCTGTCCATGATGATAACCTCATAGCGGGAAGCAAGGGTTTTCCGAAGTTGGGCAAATTTCTCAGAGACCAGCAATTCGATTGGATTCGGCTGGTTTTGCCCCGAGGTTATGATGTGAAGATTGGGTACATGAGTGGGCTGCACAAGCTCTGCGAGGCTCTCTTCTGACAAACTCTGGCTACCGATGACATAATCGGTGAGTCCGGGGCTCTTTTCTACAGCAAAAGAATTGTGCAGAACACCCCGCCGAAGATCACCATCGATAAGAACGGTTTTGGTTCCCTGCTGGGCAAAGGAAATTGCGATATTCCCGCAGAGAGTGGATTTGCCCTCATTGGGATTCAGTGAGGTCACTACGATACTTTTGTCTGAAGAATCGTGCAGGAGGAGTGTCAGTTTGGTCCGAAGAGATTTGAATGTCTCGTTGACAAAGCCCTGCGAAAGGTCTGCGGCGACAAGATTCCTGTCGATTCTTCGAAGAGACTGGGTGATGGATCCGCTGCTGTGCGAAGCCTTCTGGACTCCCGGACTTTTATCTGTCTCGAGCACAGGAATACCTTCGAGAACCTTGAAATTGACCAGGCGCTCCACATCCCCTTCGGTGCGGGCGGTTCGATCGAGAAAATCAAAGAGTATCACTGGCCCTAAAGAGATGGTCATCCCGGCCAGACAGGAAATTGCAAGAAACTGCAAAAGCATCATTTGATTGGAAGGCGGCAGAGGAGGATAGGCCTGATCCACAATGTAGAAGTCGGCAATTTCCGCTGCCTCGGCTACTTTGGCTTCGTTGTAGCGGCTCAGAATCGATGAGTACAGTTCGGAGTCGATCGTCTGGCGGCTCTGAAGTTCAGCTAACCGCCGCTGCTTCTGGGGAAGACTCCGTAACTGCTGCTGAAAACGGGAAGCCTGCTTTTCGCGTCTTCCAACAATTTCTTCGGTTCGCGAAATGAAATCGTTGAGGGCATCCAGCGTCTGTTTTTTTATGTTGGCCATTTTTCCACGGGCTTCCTGCAGTACGGGATGACTTTGGGTATACTCCTCAGACAGTACCTGCAATTCTTGCTGGATACCTTCAAGCTCCGTTGAGATTACCGCCGCTCGATAATAGCGGTTGTCCTGCAGAAACGCAAGTGCCTCCCGAAGCACCTGTTCGACCTTCTCGGTTTCTTGGCGAAGATCCGACCTGACCCGCTTTGCTTCCGCCAGTGTCATCTCCGTTTCCATATCCACAGGGCCGGAGCCGCTCAGATCGCTTATGGTCTCCTGGAGACGAGTGTTGATGCCGAGTTCGGGGTTTTGAGAGAGGTAACTGCTAAGTGCGTTTTCGGAAAGTGCGAGTTGATGGGAGGCTTTCTCGAGCTGTTTTTCGAGGATCTCCAGTGCCCGGCGGGTTCTCCGTCGTCGAAATCCCTGATTCTGCTTCACGAACGTTTCCGCGATCATGTTCAGCGATTCCGCTATCAGCGGGTAATCTCTTCCCTCGAGGGTGACAATATACACCCCTTCTTCGCGGGTCCTGTCCTGAACCGAAAGCCGCGACTGCAGGCTTGCAGCTGCAGATCGTCGACCCTGAACATAAAAAACCAGGTCTTCCGGCCTGGTCAGGAAATCGTTCGTAAACTGAAGGTGCATTCCGGGCAGCCCGATGGTATCCAGGGTACTGATGAGTCCTGTCTCTACGGTTTTCTCCTGGTACCCCAAATGCTCGTTTGTGAAAAACAGAGTGAACTGGCCTTCCCGGGGGTGGTTGGTCGATAGTTCGTACTTACCGGGAAGAGCGAGAGAATCGACATGTACCGAATCGAACAGTCCCGATCGCTGATAGCCCGGCACGCTCAATCGAAGCGAAAGGGAGTCGACTATGTCTCCGAGAAAATTGAGACTTCGAAGCGCAGCCATTTTGCTGGCACCGATATTGGCGAAATCGGATACAGCGCTGACCTGCTGAGGATTGTCCACGCCAATAATGAGCTGGGTAGAAAGCTCAGGAGTCATCTGAACCGTTTTGAAGAGGACCACGAACGTGATTGCTGCCGTTAAGGGCCCACTGAGCAGGATATACCACTTTTTGCGCCACAACAGATTGGTATATCGGCCGATATAGTACGAAAAGTCTATGTCCCGGAGGCTTTTCTGCTGGGGTAGCTGAGGCATTCTGGGCGAATTCACGATAAATTCCTCTCCTCCGATTCGCGATTTCTTTTCAGTTTTCCTGAATCGACTGGTACAACTGGTACGCTGTTATGCTGGTAAGCACCGTCGATAACGAAAATGTGAGTACCGGCAGTATTTCTGTCCGAAAAATCTCCCACCCGCCTCGATGCGGCCGGTGGGTCACCCAGATCCGGTCTCCCGAGCGGAAACCAATCTCGTAGAGTGACTTGCCCGATTCCAGATCGGGAATCAGGTCCTCTTTGAATACCTCACCCTGCCGCTCCCACTGGAGTTTTTTCAAGCCGTCTTCACGCTGGGTTCCGCCGCCGATCCTGATCACATCCCAGAGCGAATAGTCAGGATCGACATAGTACAGCCCTGGTGTGGCGAAACCGCCGGTCAGCGAAACACGGACCGCCGGACGGATCTGGAGATTGTTGGGGTTGCGGAGGTAATCGATGTAGGCCTTTTTCAGGATGTCGACAAGTCCCTGCTTGGTAAGGTTCATGACATTCACATTGCCGATAATGGGAAAGAATGCGTATCCCTGACCGTTTATATGGTAAAGGCCATTCGGAAACTCGGCAGTATCGGGATAGACTATCACCTGGATTGCATCTCCCGGGTTGCACCAATGTCCGCTTCGAAGAGCAACCGATGCGTTATGGTGGGATTCCGATGTATCCCCCTCGGTGCTCTGTGCACTGGAGGAAAAGCAAAGCAACAGAAGGGCCAGAGCCGCGCAGGGTAAACATACGCGACCCGCTCCGGCATCGTTTTTTCCGGGACTTCGAGAATTCATTCGCATGTTCTTTTCGCTCCTCCAGATTCGGGGTGTGCTTTGTCTACCGCGTAAATCTACTTCTTTCGCGGTTTCCTCTGCAAGAAAAGAATAATATATCATCTGGATGGCAGTCAAAGGATACCTCGAATGAACAAGAACCGCAGGAGAAATGGATGCTCTGACAGGTACCTTCACAGTGCCTGCCAACCCACCATACCCAGAAATCAAAAAGGGCCTCTAAGGCGGGGCAGCGCGCGGTATCACTGAAAGGAGGAGGAGTGCCGGGTCCCCCGAAAAAGGCCGGCACTTACTGGGCTTTACGGTGAAGGCGAACAGATGTCGAGTTTCGCTGAGCCCATAACGGCTCTGGCGATGAGGGCCGGTATTGCGTTTATCGGGCCGCCATTGGAGGGGCCACCACCGCGAGAGGGGGCGCTTTCGACTTCAAGCACTCCCTGATCATTGAACGTGAGGTCTTTGCGCAGGAGCGCATGCTTCACGTTTATGCTGTCGAGCCACTTGGTGGCATTGAGCCGGATGGCCAGACAGGTCGTGTCTTTGCCCTCGAGTTCAAAACTGAAAAGATCTGGATGCTTTATGAGCAGGGGAGCGTTGATACTGAGTTTGAACACGAATGGCCGTTCCTTGCCACGGTAGCGAAATGTTCCACCAAGCTTGATTCCTACAGGAGAATCGGCTCTGCCTCCGCCCCGGGGTGCAACCCAGATCTGCACCAGGGCGTATTCTGTCGCTGGAATCTTGAGAGCATCGGTAGAGGGAGTTACATCGCCGGTCATTGCATCGAATTCAAACGGACCGGTGAGCAGTGCCGAATTGCCCGAAAGGGTCACATCATCGTTTTTGGTCCAGAAGGGATCACCGGCATCTACCGAGTCCGCGAACACAAAGCGAATCTCCTTGGCATACACCCGCGCAGATTCTATCGAAAATGACAATCCACTTCGGTCGTTGATGCCAACCTTGCGCCCCTGAGCATTCGAGCTGTCGGTGAGAGCCAGTGACTTGGCAAGCTCGGAAAGGGGAGTCTCCTGTTTTCCATCAGCAACCATCGCCAGGGCTACGACCGATCCCGGGTTCCCGGCTCCGCTGCTTCCCGCAATCGATGTATTCGATGAACCGGATGAACCCGATGAGCATGAGTAAACGGAAACGGCAAGGCAGAAAAGCATGAACCACCCGACCACCCGGATGCACAAAGTGACATTGCCGGAAGAACGGGCGGTGAATGCAGCGCTCCGCGCACTCCGGGTCTGATGATGAATCAAAGACAGGGGAAGGCGATTCATTCTTCGTCCCCCTGTGGATCGGAAAGAGGGAAAAGCTGCATGTTTATCTGATACACGATCTCGGCCTGGTCCTGCTGGGCACCAAAAGCCAAAAGCTCTTTCCAGAGCGATTCCATGCGCTGCTTCAGTATCTGATAGGCTTCGGCAGACATCCCGATGGTCACCCCGCGGATATCGCGCTGGCTGGAGGCAAACCGGTCCAGGGATTCTTTTCCCAGACCGATCATGTCGCGGTGAAATCGCGAAACGGCAACCGATGCTACCTCTGAAGGTGTGCGAACGGCGCGGTTGACCTGCCCGAGGTGCCTGATTTGGGGTCGCGTCGGATCAGTTCGAGAGATTTGAGCAGCGAAATAGCCTTTTTGACCTTCGCGGTACTCACGCGGGGTCGTATCCGCGCTGCAATCCAGGCGGGATCGTCGTTATAGTCCGGGTGGGTCATGAGTTCCCGTACCACTGGCACGTACCATTGTGAGAAATATTGATATTTGGCCGAATCGATCTTTTTGACACTCTTGTATTCACGGGCACTAAGAATGCGGAGGAACCACCACTCCTTCTCTTCGTGCGTTGTGGCCTGGTCGAAATTGATCAGCGCTTCAAAATAGAGCCGTTTCTTTTTGGGCAGTTTCATCGCTCTGCAGATAAAGGTGGCTTCGGCAGGCGTGATATTCTGCTGGCGATCACGGATTCGCTGAAGAAAATCGGGTGTCCGGGAATCTGCCAGGCGGGCAAAGCTGCGGTACGAGGTCACTTTTTTGGTGGCCTTGAGATACTCGAATACCTCGACGAGGTAGTGACGGTAATCCAGAAAATCGTAGATATCAGGTTGCATTGTATTGATCCTGCAGGTGCGGCAGTCTGGTTGATGGGTTGTGCCGAAGCGCCGCCTGCTTCGGCTGGTATCCGGAGCTTACTCTAAGGGTACAATGCCGAAGGGGAGAAAAAAAGGAAATGGTGTTTCCGAAATCAGGGTTGCCGATGACACGCCATTGGTGCTGATTCGCGCTCTGAAAGGGGGGCTGATTGAAACTGCCGCAGATGGATTCTGTCGGGTTGCCGGCCATCGTTGACACAGATTTTGTCGCGTTTCAGGAGGCGCCAACGCATATGCGATGCTGCCGGTCGACCCGGCCGGATCTGCACCCCGATCGGTCTGGTAAGGGTTTTTGTGCCTCTTGTCTATTTCTCTTTCAGTGCTTCCTGTACCCGACGGGCTCCCGCGGCAACTCCGGGAATCTCCGATGTCGCACATTCCTCGGGATACCCCCAGAACAAAAGACTGTCTTCGGAAAAGACCAGGAAATACGGACGCTCGTCGGCTCGGCGAAGATAATAGGCCAGGAAAGTCGTGCGGCCGGGTCCATTCTCGAATCGGTGTTCTATCACCGGAGTGCGATCCAGATACATCACCGCCTGATCGGGAGTCATCCCGAGTCGCAAACGAGAGATATCGGTCGAAGAAACAACGAGGGTGCACCCCTGAAACACTACCAGCGCTGCCAGGAGTGCGACACCCGCTTTCTTGATGTGTGTACGGGCCATTGACGGTCTCTCTTTCGATAGGCGTTTGCTTCGGCCGGACGGAGCAGCTCGAGAATGGTGAGTAAGTCTCTGTCGTGCACCCGGTGAAGCGTAAACAGAAAATCATGGTGGATAAGGGTATCGTTGCGAAACACGAATGCATAGGGGTCGGTTTCGACGTGATGCGTCGGTCCTCCGCCAAAACTCATTATAGTCGAGTGCCCGATTGCAGCCGGATAGATTTCTAAATGGTACTCGATTCCATCGTTGGTAACTTCGGCGGCAATCCGTTGTTTGACTTGGTTCAACGGCTTGATATCCTCACGCACACTACCGGTACGAACGCGGATCAAATGCCGTGTACGAAGCGGCGCGGCACACGAGAACAACATCAACACCGAAAACAGCCCAAAGAGGCCAATTCCGCGCCACAACTCTATGTATATAAAACGTTTCATTGCTATCCCTCCTGCGTTTTTGTCGTGCACAGACAGGAACTGCAACAATAATACCAAGGTCATGAGCAAAGTGAGTCTCTCCGCGGCAAGGCCGCAGTAGTGGGGCCACAATAATGCCCCTGAAAACGAGCCAACCCGACAATGCTCCATATCCGCCCGCACTGCGCCGCGCCGTATTGCGGAGAACGACGTCGAGGGGCGAGATCGGATGTCGAGTTTTGCCGCCAGTGATCCTTGGCTTTTGAGTCCATCATCGGCAACTCGCTGGACCAGGTTTCTTAGGCCTTCCCGAGAGGGGATGCCTTCCGACACTACAGCAGAAAGGGATCCGGAACCTTATTCAAGTAGAGGGTGAAACAAGCAGCCTTATCATAAAAGGAACAAGCAACTTAGCCTAAAATGGCCGTAACAGAGTGGGGCTCATGGGTATGGGGTCAATGAAAAAGATGCGGTTTTTGCCCGCCAATCATGTATTTTGTTGCTGTACTTATGGGGGCAAAGGTCGCCAGAGGTCTGCCGACTGTTCGGCGTAGGGCAGACAAACAAAGGAGATTGCATGGGTTTGCAGCATATAACTACCAGCACGATCGTTTCGGGCAAAATCCGTAAGACCGCGGCATGGGATGTTTTGTGTGATTTCGAGAGTTTTTCCAAGGTTGCGCCTTCAGTTATCGACAAAGTTACGGTGCATGATCGCACGGGCAAACAGGGCAAATCCGAGTGGTTTGTCACCATAGACGGTGCTCCCATGACGTGGATAGAGCGGGATGAATTCACGCCCGATCGATTCTCAATTGGTTTTGAATCAATTTACGGAGATTTTGATATTCTGAAAGGCGCCTGGTGGGTGCGCGACCATCGGGGCGATGGCGTGCGGCTCTGCTACAAGCTTAGTTACGAAATGGGTATTCCTATTCTCGACGACACTCTTGGTGATATCCTGTCAGAGAAAATCCGAACTGGAATGGAAACGGTTTTGGGCGCTTTGGGTGAAAAAGTTTCGAAGTGTCAGGCCGAAGAACGTCGGGAGGAACGCCAAACGGTGAACGGTCTTGTTCCCGTGAAGCTCGGTGACGTGGAATTTCAGGGTTATCTCTCGAATGTTTCTTCCGGTGGCCTTCTTGTGCGCTATGATAAGACAACAGAGGTGAGTTCCACCGACAGAATTATTCGGATCGGCAATACCACTATTGAGCCTGCCCGAGTGGAGAATGATCTGGTGAATCGCTGCGTTCGGGTAATCTTTTCCGATCCTATGAATTCATTCATGATCGACCATCTCCTTACCAGTGTGCAGTATCGAGGTGGGAATACCCTGGATGCATTCGTGGTAGAGGAATCACCCGAAATAGTCGGGGAGTATTTGCGATAAGCTTCAGTTTGGCGTCAATACTGAACGGAACGCTGAAGAGATACTCCTTCTACCCGTGTCCTGAATCCCGGCTAATGCAAAACTAATTAGATGTTTCTGAAATCCTTATAATATCTTTTCTACTTTCCGATCAACGGATATCTCACTGCTGGAGTAGATACCGTTTTCACATGTTGCCGAGGCGGCGCGGAAGAATTTTGATTGTGCCGTCGGGAGGTGTTGCTCGTGCCGACTGATTATGTCAGAAAGGCTGCATTGATAGCTCATCCGCTCGATGCGGACCTGTTCCGGTCGTTCATTAGATTTCTCCGCCCGGACAAAACCTGGCGTGATGAACTCCTTATCAAGCTGTTCGAATGGGCTCCTTCCTTCAAAACGGGCCAGCTCGACCGCATAGATTTGGGCTGTGGGGGACTTGTGGATGGAACCGTTTTTATGGTTCCTTTCCTGCCCGAAATGCGTGACATAAAGCTTCGGCAAGTGGTGAAGAAGGTTGAGGAAGCGCTCGACCTGGCTGCTGCCCAGGGGTGTACGGTTGCTGCTCTTGGAGCATTTACTTCGATTGTGCTGCAGGGCCTCGAAGCAGACATGGAAAAAAAACATGGGATTAGAATAACCTCGGGTAATTCGCTGACTGCGGCGACTATCATTCGGTCAGTAGAAGAAACCACCAGTAGATTTGGGCTGACTCTGGATGACCTGACGGTCGGAATCATTGGAGCCTCGGGAGATATCGGCAGCGCCTGCGCCGGCTGGTTCGGATCACGAGTCAAAAGGCTTATCCTTACCGGCAGGGGTATGCAGCCTCTCGAAGAATTCGCGAAACGAAATGCCGATCTGCTTCAGTGCGAAACAAAACTGTCGACGAACAACCAGGATGCCGTAAATGAGTCCGATGTTCTCGTTTTCGTGACCAGTGCCTACACGTCTCTATTCACGCAGAATGATTTCCGTCCCGGGCAGATTGTCTGCGATGCTTCGGCGCCGGTGAACGTGCAGATTGAAGGACAGCCGCGAAATGATGTTTTTGTGTATCATGGTGGAATTCTCAGTCTCCCGTGTCCTCTTGATGTTGGTTTTGAGGTTGGTCTGGCATCACCGTATCATTTTTATGCCTGTCAGATAGAAGGGCTCCTGATTGCTCTTGACGATTCACTTCCTTGTTCTTGGGGCAGAGGGAATATTACTCAGGAGAAGCTTGAAGCCTACATGACTGCACTGGGCCGGTATCCGGCCCTGAAGATTGCCTTCAGTTGCGCAGAAAGAGCGTACACCGAAGAGGAAATGACTGCGTATGCATCGAGCATACCCAAAATGGCCGATGCTGTTTAGTGCAGGAGAAGGTTGTCTCAAAAACGTGACTCACACGAGTTACTATGGTATACTATCATCGATTTCACGATAATTGTCGGGGGCCATTTTGGAACAAGCAATCAGAACAAGGGTTTACAAAACTATTAAGTCTACACTTGGTATCGATCCGGAAGCCATAGATCCCGATGCCGAAATCGAGAGTCAGGTAACACTCGACTCTATGCAATATGTCAATCTTACAGCGAGAATCGAAATGGAACTTGATATCGAGCTTCCCCTTTCGATCATGGAATCCAAAACTCTGAATGAGTTTCTGAAATCAATCGATCACGAAATTGGTCAGCCCGAACCTCGCGGGCCGATGGGCAAGGAGTAACGGATGGGAGAGCTGCTCACCGACCGGATTACTCCAGGCCGGGTAATCTTTCGAGATAGAGTTTTTGAGCCCGAAGAGCTTCAAGCCGGCATTGACGATCTTGCTCGTTACCTAACTGAGAATATCCCTGCAGATCGACCCTTCATCTATCTTATCTCGCCTAACCACGTCAAGTTTAGTATTGGCCTTCTTGCGATAATCAAATCAGGCCACGTTTGTGTACCCATAAATCCTCAGGTTGGGAAACTGGAATTTGAGGAAATGATGGCCGATTCTCCCCCGGCGGCAATTATCCGTGTTGACCAGGATTGTCTGTCATGGGACTATGCCAGAGAAATCATTCCACAGAAAGATGCGGCATCATTTTCTGAACAGCTTGCAGATGTTTGCCTGATGGCATATTGTGATGCAAGTGGTGGTTACAAGAAGGCTGCAATGCTCACATCCGGTAATTTGATTTCGAATGCAGAATCGATCATCTCGGCGAATTTTCTAAAGCAAGGCTCCATTTCGCTGGTAGCTCTGCCCCAATCTCACCTGTTTGCGCTGCAGGCCGGGATAGTTTCCCCATTTTTGTCTCATACGACAGTTTGCATGTCGGACCATATCGCTGGTAGGGCCTGGCTCAAGTCCGTCGCTAAAAAAATCAAAACCAACGCAGTCACCCATTTCCATTCCGTTCCATACGTTTACCGCCTGTTGGCAAGACTTCCAAATTTTCAAGATACTATGGTCAGCGTTAAGAGCGCCGTTTCAGGCGGTTGTAAGCTTTCATTCAAGACTCTTAAGCAGCTAAGGAGTCTGGGCTTTCCTGTGGCGGAGGGTTATGGGCTTACTGAAGCTTCACCTGCTTGTACGTGGCATTACATCGACGATCAAGTAAGCGAGAACTCCGTCGGGAAAGCTCTCTCTTGCTGCGAGATATCCATTCGCGATAACAATTTTGAGGAGGTTCCTCCCGGGGAAAAAGGTGAGGTCTGTATTCGCGGAAAAAACATCTTCAAAGGTTATTACAATAACCCTTCTGACACTGCTGATGTTCTGAGCCACGGATGGTTTAAAACCCGAGATTTGGGTGCCATGAATTCGGAAGGATTGGTTTCTCTGCATGGGAACTTCAAGGGCATGTTGAATGTCTCCGGAAAGAAAGTCTATTTACCTCATTTTGAGCGGCTTCTCAGAAAACTACTGCCTATTCTTGATATAAAATGGGAATGTGAGGCCATTCCAGACTATGGTGATTTAGTTAAATCGCTTTATCTCAAACTGGACTGTCGCGATTTTTCTGAAAGTTCAGTTAAGGCCCTGCTTCGTGCAAATTTCCCCCCGTGGTACTTACCTTCAGAAATTCACCTGGTGCAATGAGCATCTGGGGTCAGCGGCGCCGAATCGTTGGATTTTTCTTGTATTGTTGACTCATCAATGCTAAAGTAGTAGATTGGAGAACGATCGTTCACCCAAACTTCAGGCTTTTTCATGTTGGGTCCAACTCAGGTCATCGGCGAGCATGACACAATAGACCTGGTCTCGTCTGGTCATGACAGTGACGTTCTTCTTGTACGGGAGAGAAGAACGGGTGCTCTCTACCTTTTCAAGCAACTGCGAAGAGGACAGTTCGGCGGCGGAGAGTCGTTGGACAGAAATTATAGGTTCGCAAAAGAAGTCTCTATTTCCGCCTCGCTTGATCATTCAGCAATCGCCAAACCAATATCTGCGGTGGTGGGCAACGAAGGTGAGCCCGGTCTTTTCTATCCATACAGAAAAGGGCGGACCCTGGAATCTATTCTGTCTCAGGGAGCGATCTTTTCTCCCCAAGATGCATCTCGCCTCCTTTTACCCGTCTTGGATGCACTGGAGCATATTCACAACCGCGGGATCTTTCATTGCGATCTCAACCCCAATAACATTTTTGTCGATGATGATCAGGGCGTTCAGATCATCGATTTCGGTCTCGCTTTAACTGAGAACGAAGCAGGATCAATGCCTGAAGGCAAAATCCGAGGAACCCCTCCATATTTGTCACCTGAGCAAACTGGGCTTACAAGGTATCGGATTGATGCTCGGTCTGACCTCTTCTGCGCGGGTCTTATCCTGTACCGGTTGGTATCAGGGTCACTTCCTTTTCCCGTGAATGATCTTAGCGTAATGGGGCTGGTAGACTCTGTGCTGAAGCATGATTTCCGGCCTCTCAAGCGAATACCTGCTGCATTAAACGCGATTCTGCTGAAAGCATTGAAGCACTCTCTTGATGAGCGTTATCAAACAGCCCAAGGATTTGCGTTTGATCTAAGAACCGTCGTTGATAGTTTGAGTAGCGGATTCGAGCCGGAAATGCAGATTGGCTTTCACGACACAATAGCAGCTGCTAATCGACCTCGGCTCTTTGTCGGACGAATGAACGAGGTTGATGCCCTTCTTCGAGCACATAGAAGAGTAGCGTCATCTCGGGATCAAATGTCTGTGCTCATTTCTGGTCCCTCTGGCATAGGGAAGACGGAAACAGTCAATGAATTTCGAAAACAATCGCATTCGGCTAATCAGATCCACGTGGCTGTAAAATGCAACCGTTTTACTCCTCACCAGCCCTATATTGTCATTAGGCAAGTTGTGTTGGAAGTGCTGCAGGCCGTTGGCCAGGATCCCAAGACGAAGACGGAATTCCGTCGGCAGATTACAGAAGAGCTTATAGCCTTTTCCGGCGTAATTTGTCGTTCAATTCCTGAGATGAGGAGTGTGTTTACCGACGTACCGGTAATGCATGAAGTTGAGAGTGATAGGGAAGCTGAGCGAACGAAGCATGTTCTGGTGAACATGTTAGCCACTCTGTTGAAGGTAAGCCAAATCGTTGTGGCTATCGATGATATTCAATGGATCGATAGAGCCTCCTACGAAGTATTTAGGCTTGCAAAAAAAGAAAAACCATCCTTCTTGTTCATAGCTTGTTATAGGGATGAGGAGGGCTCTTCAGGAATGCCGCTTTATTCAGGCGATGTTCGGGATTTTGGTTTCGATCGGCACCTCCAACTCCGCAAATTTGGGCGTTCCGAAATTGACGGGCTTTTGCGGGAACGATTTGGCAAATTCTCTGGAATAGAAACCCTCGCGGAGTCGCTCTTGGAGAGAACCGACGGCAAGCCATTTACCCTTTCCTCTGCCTGTAGGTGGCTGGTTGAGGCGGAAGTCCTTCAACTAAATTCGCATTGTTGGAAGCTTGGAGTAACAAAGGATTTGCCGAGTCGTTTTGATCCCGTATCCCTTTTCTTAGACAAAACCAAAAAACTGAACGAAAGTACAAAAGACTATTTGCAACTGGCGGCACTGATCGAGGGCCACTTTGGTCCCCAGGTTCTAGCTGTTGCTTTGGAGAAGTCCCTGGATCAGGCACGTGATGCTTTGAACACACTTGAAAGAAAAGGTCTCTTGAGAGCGAGACTCAATGGGGAATATGGGTTCGCTCATGATGGACTCCAGGAATCAATTGCCCGGGAATTACATGACAGTGACAAATGGTCGCTTTTCAAGAAACTGACGAATGCATACATTCACCTTGCTGGGGACGACAACCGTTTTCTTCTGAATGCGGCAGAGTGTTCGTTGAAATGCAATGACCGCGATTTAACCCTGAAGACCTGCATCAGAGCCGGTGAATACGCCTCTGGCGCAATGGCATTCGATGCAGCTATACGATACTTCTCTCGTGCGTTGCTTTTGGCTTCACATGACAGTAACTCAGCCTCTCAACCAGATGGGGTGAAACTTGTTGAGCTGAAGCTGAAATTAGGTGAAGTCCTTGCTCTTACAGGGCGAAAGGAGCAAGCACTCAAGACATACAGAAACTGTCTGGGAGATGAATGTGTAACTTGTGATACTCTTGAAGTGGAATACAGAATTGCAGCGATTCATCACAACTCCAGTGAATTTGGTGAGTCCGTTCCTCTCCTCAAGAATCTGTTATCACAGCTCGGAGGAAGACTTCCTGCAAACCCCTATCTCTTGTTATGGACCTTGCTTTGTGAAATAGCGCTGCAATTGGTTCCCGAATGGCTCATTTCACGCCTTGGGGAGAGTTTGCAAAGTAAAGGTCGTAGGTTTCTCAAGTTGAGAGTACTTAACAAACTCTCGTACTCCCTGTACTTCGAGGATATGCTCAGTGCGTTTACTGTACACTTCAAGGCACTGAACCTTGGAAGAGCCATGGGGGATTGCTACGAAAAGGCGGAAGCTTATACTTCTCATACAGTTCCAAGCTATCAGCTGCTTGGTAAGAACAGAAGTTTCGCATTCGCCGAAAAAGCTCTATCCATAGCTTCCCGAATTCATCGGGTCGATGCCCAAGCTTTCGCTTTGTCTTTTGGTGGGATGGTTAGGTACTACTCAGGAAACTGGAAGAAAGCGGAAGAAATGCTCTTGAGAAGTGTTGAACTCTTTCGCGGGATTGGGGATGTTTCTGGACAGGTTATCAGCGAGTATCACCTATGGAGTGTGCTTCTGCTTCGTGGAGATTTTGCGAACGCAAAGGGCGTCATGGAAAGGAGTTTAGACAGGTGCGCGCAAATAAGCGATAAGCATTACTTGCACATTACCAGGGGTGGATTGGCTAAGTTGAGGTTTCTGAGCGGCGGCGATATCCCTGAAGAGCAAGTTGGGAGTTTACGCGTTGCTTTAAACGACTCTTCTGCAGCTTTGACAAAAACAAAAATTTGTGTGTACCTTGTTGACCTTCTGATCTCTCTGAAAAGGGATTCTGAGGCATCCGAGATACTGCGTGAGGTGAGAATCACCACCCGGAAGAAAAGCTTCAACTCTGAATACATCGTGCCGTTGTTGATTTCTCAGTTAGAGATTGGCATCAGATTCTTACATTCTTATAAAGATGGGCCAACCCGAGATGATACCAGGAGAGAAAGATGTGAGAACGAGTTCAGGCGTACTGTATCACAGCTCAGGTTTGCGGTTCATACCTATCCTGCCTACCAAGGGGCCTACTGGCGGTGCAAAGCTCAGTACGCTCGCTACTTTGGAAATCGGAGGATGGCAGAAAAACTCTTTCAGAAAGCAATAACGGCTCACCATAGTTTTGACATGAGGTACGAGGAGGCGAGGTCCATTCGTGAATACGCGTCTTTCCTGGAAGATTGTGGTCTTGCCGGGAGTGCGCGGGATGAATACAATAAGGCCTTTCGGCTTTTCTTGAAATGCGGAGCAAAGTTTGATTGCGATTGTATTTCGAGCAAGGTCGATGACGATGTTGTCCGTGAGTACAGCGACAGATCAACTGATGGTGCCATAGACGCAAGTGAAACTAAATCGACAGTTGTTTCTATGAACACCGAAATCGATCGGCTGCGCCTGCAGACACTTCATGACCTGAGCGCTACAATGACCACAATGGAAGAACCCAATGAACTTCTTAAGCAGGTCCTTGCTGCCCAGATGCGTGTAACCGGTGCCAGGTACGGAACTCTATTTTTGGAAAGCCACAAAACGCCTGAAGGCCGGACTCTCGCGATGGATTTTGAAGGGCGGGTGATGAAGAGTAACGAAATGTTCTATTCAAAGGGCATTCTGGAAAGAGCAAAGTCTGGCGAGGCGGTCAGAGTTTCAGATTCCCAGATTCTCAATAAAGAG
>JBEPYC010000052.1:0-15786 GCA_041641555.1 Chitinivibrionales bacterium
CATCTCGACCAGGTGAGAAAAGACATCCTGGAAAACACCGATGCCCTGAAGAAGGAAAACGAGCAGTCACCCGTCCCGTTTCAACAGAAAGCGCCATCCAAAGACTCGATCCTCAAACGCTACCAGGTAAACATTCTGGTCGATAACTGCAATACCAAAGGCGCACCGGTGGTGGTCGAACACAGCCCGACTTACTACAACCTCGTGGGACAGGTGGAGTATACGGTACAATTCGGTGTGATGTCGACGGATTTTACCATGATCAAGCCCGGTGCGGCATTACGGGCCAATGGTGGATACCTGGTCATCCACGCCAATGAAATTTTGCGGGACTACTATGCCTGGGATGCACTGAAAAAAATTGCGCATTATCGTCAAATCAAAATCGAGAATATCGCACAACGATATGGGTTCGCTCCCACGATGGGGTTGAAGCCCCAGCCGGTGGAGGTCAATCTGAAAGTGGTCCTTATCGGAAATCCTCTTTTTTATTATCTTCTCTACTCCTATGACGAAGAGTTTTCACGGCTTTTCAAGGTCAAAGCTGATTTCGACACCGTCCTGCCCTATACGCAGGAACACATTCATCAGTATATCGCGTTCTTTGCAGAGCAGTGCCGCACGGAGAAACATCTGCCTTTCGACAACACATCGATCGCACGGCTGCTCGACTACTCGAATCGCCTTTCGGAGCACAAGCAGAAGCTCAGTGCACGGCTTCTGGACATGGCTGATCTTATGCGCCAGGCCGATTACTGGGCGCGAACCGAAGAGGCGGATGTGGTGACCCATGCACATATCGACAGAGCCTGGAATGAGAAAATTTACCGATCGCAGCTGGTCGAAGAGAAACTCGACGAAATGATCGAGGAAGGAACCATTCGGATTACCACCACAGGGGAAGCCGTCGGGCAGATTAACGGAATCTCGATTATCGATGCCGGGGATTACGTCTTCGGCAAACCCTCGCGAATCACCGCCCGAACCTTTGTCGGAAAGGGTGGAATCGTGAATATCGAGCGCGAAGCGGAGATGAGCGGGAGGATTCACTCCAAGGGTGTGTATATTTTAAATGGCTATCTGGGTGGAAAATATGCGCAGAACAAGCCATTGGCACTTTCAGCGAGTATCGGTTTCGAGCAGCTATATGAAGAAATCGAAGGGGACAGTGCATCGAGTGCCGAGCTCTACTGTTTAGTGTCCAGTCTGGCAGATGTCCCTTTGCGTCAGGGCATTGCGGTCACCGGATCGGTAGACCAGAATGGGAATATCCAGGCAGTGGGGGGAATAAACGAGAAAATCGAGGGCTATTTCGATGTCTGTAAGCGTCGAGGACTCGAAGGCAATCATGGCGTACTGATGCCGGCGGATAATGTCAAGCATCTGATGCTCAAGGAAGAAGTTGTCGAGGCGGTACAGGAGGGTGCGTTCCATGTGCATGCGGTACATACGGTTGCCGAAGGGATTCAAATTCTTACCGGCATGCCCTTTGGCGAACCGCTCCCCGACGGGACGTATCCTTCGGATACATTCAACCATAAAGTAGATATTCGGCTCGCAACCTATGCCGAAGTAGCAGAGGAATTCGAAGGAAAGAAGGAAACGGATGAATAACACGTACCCGCGTTTTTACTCATTGCAAAAGCTCATTGTGCTACTGATCCTTACGGCAAGTGTGTTTACGCATGCACAGTATTTCGGTAAGAACAAGGTCCAATACGAGAAATTTGATTTCAAGGTCCTGCACTCCGAACCGTTTCGCGTCTTTTATTACCCCAGCGAATCGCTTGCGGTATACGATGCCACCCGGATGTTGCATCGGTGGCAGGCCCGGTATGAAGAGGTGTTTTCCAAAAAAGTTTCATCGGATCAGCCAATAATCCTGTATGCCAACCATGCCGATTTCCAGCAGACCAATGTCATATCGGGATCGATACCGCAAAGCACCGGGGGTGTGACTGAAGGTCTGCGCAACCGGGTGGTGATTCCCCTGACTGGTGTCTATGCGGAGAACGACCATGTCCTCGGGCATGAACTGGTACATGTTTATCACTACGAAATTCTCAAATCAAGTCCCGAAGGACTCTCGGGAGCAAGCCAGCTTCCGCTCTGGTTTATCGAAGGGATGGCCGAGTACCTTTCGGTGGGTTCCTACGGGCCTTTGACTTCAATGTGGCTGCGTGATGGGATGATTCACAACGACCTTCCCAGCGTTCGCGACATGTCCGGAAACCCATCGTACTTTCCCTACCGGTTCGGCCATGGTCTTTGGGCCTATCTTGCCGGCATGTATGGCGACTCAGCGGTTGCATCGCTGTACCGTGCATCGATTGGGCTGGGAGTACCCCAGGCAATCGAGAACATGTTCGATATCGATACCGATTCACTCACGACCCTGTGGCATGAGGCGATCGAAGAACGCTATGGCCCCACGCTCAAAGGAAGGATAAACCCGGGAGGGTTCGGAGTTCCTGTTGTGGAGGACCAGGGAGGAACCAACCTGTCTCCTTCGATCAGTCCCGATGGGAAATATGTTGCTTTCTTCTCGACTAAAGACGTTTTCAGCCTGTCGCTCTATCTGGCGGAAACCAAAACCGGTAAGATTGTCAAGCGGCTCACACGCGCTCAATCCAACCCGCATTTCGACGCTCTCCGGTTTGTACGCTCTTCGGGTGCATGGTCTCCCGATGGAAAACAAATTGCCTTTGTCGTTTTCAAAAACGGAGACAACCAGATAGCCATTTTCGATGTCGATGACACCAAAGTGATCCGGAACATTTCGCTTGACACCATCGATGGCCTGACCGGACTGGCATGGTCACCCGATGGAAAGCGTATTGCGATCTCGGGAACACAAGGAGGCATCTCCGACCTTTACGTGTACAACCTGGAAACCGAATCGACCCGGCAGATAACCCGGGGTAAGTATGCCGAAATACAGCCGACATGGTCACCCGACGGGTCTTCGTTGGCCTTTGTGACCGACCGGGGACCGGCCACCAATTTCGATTCACTCACCTACGAGAAGGCCAATATCGCCCTGATGGACCTGGAAACAGACGTGATCCGGCTGATCAGGATGGGTCCTGATATCAAGCACATTTCGCCTCAGTATTCATCCGACGGCAAAAGCGTGTATTTCGTAGCCGACCCCGACGGGTTCAGCAATATCTACCGGTACTCCCTGGAAGAAGAAGCCTACTACCGAGTCACGAATATCGTTACCGGCGTATCGGGACTCACCGAACTCTCTCCGGCGCTCACGGTAGCCCGGGAAAACGATATTCTCGCCTTCAATGTGTTCGAGCACCGCAAGTACAACATCTATCGACTTACCCAGCAGCGAATAAGTGAAGAGCCTTTTGAGGTCGATATCAAACAACGTGCTTCCAACATTCTTCTTCCCGGTCAGCACCCTTCAGAGGGCCGAGTGAGCTACCTCCTCAACCAATACATGCTCGGCCTTCGTACGTCGATCATCGATTCAATCGATCGATACGACCCAAGCCTGGGACTTGTATCAATTGGTCAACTGGTGGTCGGTGCAACCGTTGGGGGCGAGTTCGGAAGTGGAATCGGAGGCGCGATCACGATGCTGTTCAGCGACCTCATGGGGGACCATCTGCTGGGCGTAGCTGCCCAGATCAACGGATCCATACAGGACATAGGTGCTCAAGTGAGTTACTACAATCGGGGGAACAGGTTTAACTGGGGTGCCAATGCGGCGCATATCCCCTATATTTCCGTTTTCCAGCGTTTCGACCTCGACACCACCACAGTCCAAACCCAGAATACGGACTCGGACTCCATTGTTCAAATAGACACTACGCGCACCATCGTGGAACAGCGAACGTTCGTCGACGAAGTCAGTTTGACAGGATCTTACCCGTTTTCACCGAATCGGCGGATTGAAGCCAATCTGGGGTATACATATGTGTGGTACCAGGCCGAAGGACAGGAGGGAACGATTCGGGGAGACCAGGTTGTTGGCCAAACAGATGTCGAACCACAGACCCCATCACCACTCAACATGTACCAGGCAAGCGCCGCCCTGGTTGGCGATTACTCGTTATTTGGGTTCACGAGTCCCATTTCCGGACGACGCTACCGGCTCGAGGTCGAACCGACACTCGGTACACTTCAGTTCCTGACAGTTATAGGGGATTACCGCCATTACTTCCTGAAAAACCCGCTGACACTTGCGGTTCGGGGCCTGCACTATGGGCGCTATTTTCAGGACGCGGAGAGCAGCCGCCTGACACCGCTTTTTCTCGGATACGGCACGCTGGTTCGCGGTTACAGTTTCAATTCATTCACCGACAGTGACTGCAGAGAAATCGACGGACAGACCAGGTGCCCTACAATAGAGCGGTTGATCGGATCACGCATGGCTGTTTTCAATGCCGAAGCTCGCGTTCCCATTCTGGGTACCCGGGGATATGGGTTGATCGATTTCCCCTACGTTCCGCTGACTCTTTCGGCATTCGTCGATGCCGGTGCGGCATGGACTGCCGGGGAATTGCCTGAACCATCACTTGAGCGCGCCACCGATGATCGCATCCCTGTGATCAGTACCGGTGCGGCTTTGCGAGTCAATGTGCTGGGACTGCTGGTGCTTCAGTGGTACTACGCATATCCATTTCAGCATCCATCCAGAGAGTGGCAGTTAGGGTTTGTGATAGCACCGGGCTGGTGATGCATGAACATGAAAAGGAGTTAGAATGGAAGGCTTGACGGTTATTATTTGGGACCTGCTCACAGCGCTCTTTGTCGCACTTCTCTTCACTCTGCTGCTCTCGGTAGCATTCTGGGGCGCCCGAGGCCTCTCTTCCGGCATCGTTGCCCTGTTTGTATTCGTGTTTCTGGCAGTATGGGCAGGAGGTATATGGCTTGCTCCGGTCCCCGGACGAATGGGATACTTGTATTTCTTTCCATTCATAGCCATAGGTATTCTGGTCATTCTCCTTGTTGCCGCTTTGAAACCACGGCACTGGGGATATCGACCTCCTCAAAACCGGGCAGAAGCGATACAGAACGCACGAGAAGAACAGGAAATGGGAAGTGCATTCAATCTTTTTTTCTGGGTTCTCATCATTGGGCTCATTATCGCGGTGATCATCCGGTATTTGACCGGTCCTATGAGTGCACTCTACTGATTTTAAGCAAGGCGGAAGTACACACAATAAGATCTTTTCGCACGTTTGAGCCCGAATTCGCGCGCCCTTTATTGGAACCACAACAATGGCAATTGCCCGAGATACGCTGTCCCGGGCCAGCTCGGCAGGTAGATATAATATTTTTCCATCCGAGAGTCAGCCTGTTTTCTTCCTGCATCCGGAGTCTGAATGTCTTTATCCCGAGAACAAATCATTGATTACGCCAAAACATATGTCCAAGAAGACCAGATCGTAGATTTTCCCCAACCTGGCGAGCTTTTCGCCCTTCTCACTCGCGACATGACCTCTGAAGAACCATTGCGGGAGGATGAAGGATGGAAATTTGAGAGCTATGGCATTTGCCTGGACTACACCCTCGACCACGAATCGAAGCCGGAGGGCAAATGGATCTGGATGAACGTCGCGGCGCTACAGCAGTTCCCTCCCTGGCCCACGGCGTTCCGGCTGCAACCGCCCCATATCGCCACCGGCAGGTTTTCGAGTCAGGATCGCACCAACGAGATACGCATTGTTAAGATGGGAGACCTGTCCAAGCTGAGCGCCTCAAAAAAAGAACCCGATGTTGCCACCGAAGAGCCGGTAAAGCCGGAAAAGAAGCAAACAGCAAAGCCAAAAGCATCAGGTAAGCAGGGAAAAGTCCTCAAGTTCCGCATGCCATCGGACAAGTAGATTCCGAAGAGTCAAAGGAGCAGGCCATGGTAGTAACGACGGTAATGATCAGTGTCAAGCCAGAGTATATCGAAGATTTCATTGCAGCGACGGTCGCCAACCACGAACAATCCGTTCAGGAACCCGGCAATATGCGCTTCGATATTCTTCAGAGCTCCAATGACCCCGCCCGGTTTATGCTCTATGAGGCCTATACGAGCGAGGAAGATGCAGCTGCCCACAAGAAAACGGCGCATTATGCGGCCTGGCGGGAAACCGTTGCCGACTGGATGGCCGAACCCCGCAGCGGCATTCCCTACCAAGCAATCAAACCATAGGGGTTTTGAGTATGAACGCCTTTTCCTTTGCACGTACGCCTCAGATCGTTTTTGAAACTGGGGCAATTCAAAACCTCGCCGCTCATCTCAAGCCGCTGGGACGCCGCGTACTTCTGCTCACGGGCGGGTCTTCGCTTTTTCGTTCGGGTAAACTGGACGAAATACGTTCCACCCTTGAAACCGATGGATTCCATGTGGTGCACGCCGCGGTCGAAGGCGAACCATCTCCCGAAATGGTTGACACCCTCACCAGCACATACCGCCACCATCATCTCGAATCCGTTTGTGCTATCGGGGGGGGCAGTGTACTGGATTGTGGGAAAGCCGTCTCGGCAATGGCGCCTCTGGGAGAGCCGGTCAAACTGTTTCTTGAAGGCGTTGGGGACAAAAAACATCCCGGATTGAAATCCCCCTTTATCGCCTGTCCGACGACCGCGGGGACAGGCAGTGAAGCTACCAAAAATGCTGTTATCAGCGAGCCGGGCCCCGATGGATTCAAAAAGTCGCTTCGACACGATTGCTTTGTTCCAGATATCGCTCTGATCGATCCATTGCTTGCTCTGAGCTGCCCGCCGTCGGTAACCGCCTCGTGCGGAATGGACGCGTTTACTCAGCTTTTGGAATCGCATGTCTCACCGAAAGCGTCACCACTTACCGATGCACTTGCATTTTCGGGAATGGTTAAAGTCAAGGATAATCTCGCCGCTGCGTGCACAAACAGAGCCGATGATCCTGCGGTTCGGGCTTCCCTGAGCTACGGGGCGCTCCTCTCGGGTATAACCCTGGCCAATGCGGGGCTTGGAATTGTCCATGCCCTTGCCTCGACTCTGGGCGGTTTGTTTCCCATTGCTCACGGCACCATCTGCGGTTCTCTTGTCGCTCCGGCAACACGAGTGACTCTGAAGGCCATTGCATCCCGGCACCCTGATCATCCCGTTGTGCGCAAATATGCCTCGGTCGGCACCATCATCAGCGGGCGGTACGATGCTGCCCAGAAAACCGCACTGGACCTTCTTGTCAAAGAGCTGGAACACTGGAAGAACATACTGGGCATTCCTCGATTGAGCAGGCTCGGCATCGATCACGTGCATGTCCCGAAAATCATCCAACGCACTGATCCGACCAGAAATTCCTTTCCCCTTACCGGGGACGAAGTTCACGAGATAGTAGAATCAGCCCTGTAGTCAGTTATTCTTATGTCATCATCGTCACTGCATCATGAATCGCCATCACGGTTCCAGGTTGTATACCGAATTACCCGAAGAAATGAGACTTCAATCGAATCTCTTGCCCGGGACCTGGTAATCGAGCAGACCGTAGAGTGCCCTCCTGAGAGTCTTTCCCAAGAAATCCTCGGGAAACGAATCGTCGGCGAAATCCAAGAGATGGTTCCCATGGACAGCATCCAGGGAGCTTTCGATGTAACCGTGAGTTACCGATCCGACACCACCGGCTTTACGGTGCCCCAGTTTCTCAATGTTCTTTTCGGAAACACCTCCATCAAGAACAATGTTTCCATACAGGATATCAGGTTCGATACCTCTCTGCACCAGGCATTTCGGGGACCAGGTTTCGGCGTAGCAGGGATACGGGAGCTTCTGGGTGTATACGGGAGACCACTGGCGTGTACCGCAATCAAGCCCATGGGACTGACCACCGGGCAACTGGCGGAGTTGACCACTCAGTTTGCGCTGGGCGGAGCCGATATCGTCAAGGATGATCACGGGATTTCGAATCAGCATTTTCACCCCTTCGAGCAAAGAGTCTGCGCCTGCCAGGAAGCCATCACCAAGGCCAACGCCCGCACGGGGAAAAACTCAATGTATTTCCCCATGATCTCTGGCCGGTTCGATCAGTTGGAGCGGCAGGTACAATGGGCGGTCCGCCAGGGCATACGTGGAATCCTGATTGCACCGTTTCTGGTGGGACCCGACACCGTTCGATATCTTTCGGAGACCTACAACCTGATTATCATGGGCCATCCGGCGCTGTCCGGGACCTTTTTTCATGACCCTTCTCATGGCATGCCACCGGCTGTTCTGTTAGGAACAATTTTCCGAATGCTCGGAGCCGATATTTCCATATTTCCCCATGCCGGGGGCAGATTCGCTTTCACCGAAAAGCAATGCAGCGATCTTGCGAATACACTCCGCCGTGACGAAGGTCAGTGGAAAAAGTCCTATCCCTGCCCTGCCGGAGGCATGAGCCTGGATCGAATCGAAGCGATGTCCGCTCTTTACGGTGTCGACACTGTTTTTCTTATCGGCGGAGCAATCCTGAAGCATCCAGAGGGAGTGCTTGAAGGGACCCGGGTTTTCATGGATCGGATTCGGGAACATTTCCCCAACGAGCAGGCTCGCAGAGTATCGGATGAGAGCCCGTCGTCCTGTGAGCTTCCCGCCCGGCGACAGGGTTTTGGTCCTGCCACGGTTCTTCGCCACAAAGATTACCGTTGGAGCGATCGCGAAGTCACCGCGTACAAATCCGATGATTCATGTAGTTTCCGGGGAATAAGCCGTCAGGAACTGACCGGTCCCTTCGGCGAACAGACCAGTTTCGATGTTCGTTACTTCGAGATCGAGCCCGGAGGTCATTCCAGCAAAGAGCGTCATGCCCACGAGCATATCATTATCGGCGTTCGCGGCACGGGAAAACTACTGAAAGGGTCCGTATTAATAGATGTTAACATTCATGATGTTGCCCGTGTTGCTACCATGGAACCGCATCAGCTTCGCAATGATTCGACCGAACCGTTCGGTTTTTTCTGCATCGTGGACCACAACCGAGACAGGCCCATACCGGTGGAATAACGCCTCGACTGACCGAGTGTGCATCTGAAGGTTCCAAAAACCTCCTCCAGGGATATACAGGCGCACGCAGGGCACATCGACAACAAGTCCATACTGTTCTCAGAGAGGAGAAGAACATGTATAGCGATTTCCTGAAGAACAAAACGGCGATAGTAACCGGGGCGGGACAGGGAATAGGAAAAGCGACCGCACTGACGCTTCTTGAGAACGACATGAAGGTGGTCATAGCCGAAAAGGACCGGGAGGCGGGCACAGAAACAGCTTCGGAGCTGTCCTCCTTGGGGCCGGTGACGTTCGTGGAGACAGACGTTTCCCGGGAGGAATCGGTACAAAAGATGGTTGCTGCTGCCTTGGAGAAATTCGGCAGTATTTACGCGCTGGTGAACAACGCCGGGTTTGGCATCAGTCGCCCTTTGCCCGAGACAACACTCCAGGACTGGAACTCTGTGCTTGGTACGTCACTGACAGGAGCATTTCTCTGCAGCAAGTATTGCGCTGAAAACCTCGCGTCCCAGAAGGGCGTGATCGTCAATATCGCTTCGACCAGGGCATTCATGTCGGAGCCGGAAACACTGCCCTATTCGGCCGCAAAAGGCGGCCTCGTCTCACTTACCCATTCCCTGGCAATGACTCTTTCCCACCAAGTTCGGGTGAATTGTATTTCGCCGGGCTGGATCTCGGTCGAGGAATGGAAAAAGAAAGCCCACCGGAAAGAGCCTTCTTTGACCCGGCAAGATCACCAGCAGCATCCGGCCGGTAGAGTCGGTACTCCTCAGGACGTGGCATCGATGGTTCGCTTTCTCCTGTCGGATGAAAGCGGGTTCATTACCGGCCAGAATTTCATCGTCGATGGTGGAATGACGCGAAAAATGATATATGTTGAATAAACATGCTCGTACTCTTTAAAAAGCGAATACTCAGAACTTCGAATGGCCCATTGCTCTGAGCCATTCATTACCAAAAGCACATGAAACGAAGAGATTTCTTACGGATCGGGAGCCAGGGGACGGCCCTGGCAGCATTCCCGCTGTCGGCTGCCACCAATGCGCTCGCGGCCCCATCGGGAACCGGGTTTGTCTATCGGGAGGAGTACCTCGATCACCTGATCAACCGTCACCACCCTGAGAGTCCGAAGCGCCTCCTGGCTATCCGCCGGCAAATGAGCTCACTCGAACTGGACAAGGAGGTCCAGCATCTGCAGGTTTTAAATGACCCCACAGAGCATATCCGGTCGATTCATACACAAGAGCACATCGAGCGGATTGAGCGAATAAAAACCAGTGGCGAAGTCGCGAAGCTGGCGGTAGCCGGCGCGCTTGGTGCGGTTCAGGGGGTCGCCGACGGCATGGTGCGAAACGCATTCTGCGCACTCCGTCCTCCCGGGCATCATGCTCGCAATACGGGGCGCCCTGAAGGTTTCTGTTATTTCAGCACTATTGCCATTGCCGCCAAGTATGCCCAGAAAGTTCATGGGTATAAGCGCATCCTTATAATCGATTGGGATTATCACCATGGAGATGGAACCGAGAAATTCTTCTACGATGATCCTTCGGTGCTTTTCTTTTCCACTCATAACGCACGCGCCTACCCCGGTACCGGTTCACCATCGAAAACCGGAGATGGCCAGGGCGAAGGTTTCAATATAAACGTGCACCTGGAATGCGGATCCAGAGAGTATGACATGCTCAAGAAATGGGACAGCGCGCTCATGCCGAAAGTAGAGCAGTTCCGTCCGGATTTCGTTTTGATCTCGGCAGGATTTGACAGTCGAAAAGATGATACACTGGGATGTTTCTCGGTGAGCGATATCGGTTTCATGCAATTGACCCGACGCGCGATGGACATTGCGGACACCTATGCAAACGGGCGCCTGGTCTCTCTTCTCGAAGGCGGGTATAATATCGAAGGACAGGCCAAGGCGGCTTGTGCCCACATGCAGACGCTTCTTACCGGCAGGGACAGATAGTGCTGCGCTACTCGAAAAAAAAACTGACCAACACTTCGGTCAGGATGCGGACTTTCAGGGGGCCAACTCGAGTTGACATCAGGGTTTAACCACACGGCTCTTCATCTGCCATCATCCAGAACTATCGGACACTCATTCGGCAAGCACGCATCAAGCTATGATCGATTTGCCGACATTCAATCCGATATCATTCTGCACGTGCGATCGCTGCTTACCGCAACAGGCGAAACCATTTCGCACCCGTGGGTCGATATCGGCAGCGGGAGTGGCCTGGTCGGTCATTTTCTGGCCAAAGCCGGGCTTGGAAAGGCTCCGGTTGGTTTCGACCTTTCTCGTGAGTGTCTTCACTACGCCATTTCCCACCACCACTACCGCAACGGATGTCAGGGTGATTGCGATGCTCTTCCGTTTCAATCCGATTCGCTTTCGGCAATTTCGGTTACTTCGGTTCTGCAGTGGACGCAGAATCTCGGGCGGATTTTCGAAGACTTCTGTCGGGTGCTGTCCCCCGGCGGCACTCTGGTCCTGGCAGCCTTTGTGACTGGATCCTACCAGGAACTGTCGGAGGTTCGGACTGCACTGGGCGTACCCGATCCAATACATGTTCTGCCCGAGCACCAGCTTCTTGCACTGGTTGAAAGATCCGGGTTCACTATTACCAAATCCTCGCTCTTTCAACGCACCTACCATTACGCGAGCCCCCTGAAGCTCCTGAGGCATCTGGTGGGTACCGGCAGTACCGCTCATCAGGACAGTCCGCCAGCCTCCGTATTCGCGTTTTCGCGCGAGTATCGCCGCCGTTTTGAGCGAAATGGCTCGGTTCCCTTGAGCTGCCGGGCACTCGCCCTCATTGCCCGGAAAAAATAACGTTCCTATAGCAAAAAGCTGTTTTGCACTCTTGGCCTCTTTGTGGTATAATTAAACAGCATGTCTGAGCTATCTACGCTTTCAGCATGGATTGGCGAAGCTACACGGGTTTGATGGTCTTCAGACCTTGTCGAGTTTTTATATTTTGCCGGATCAGAACATTGCGGAGGAGCACCGTTTGTGTTGTGACAGTGCACAGCCCCACTCACACCCACTGAACAGGAGGGGAACCATGCGAAGTAGTTTTCTTTTGGTCGCGTTAGCGGCCGTATGTGCAACCGGAGCGGAGAACGCACCGCTTGACACGGTATGCTTGCACCAAGATGTGCAGCTCATGCTGGATTACGCGGCTGAGTCCGATACCGTGCAGTATTACCTCGATTCGCTTGGCATCACTGCCGAGAACGTGAGCACATCCGGAAACTGCGACTCAACAGCGATACTGCTGGAAACGGTTATCGGTGCGGTTCGGATTGGGACTGTTAAAAAGATCGGAAGCAAATCCTGCAGTCTCAATGTGGTCATGGAATTAGTCGAAATGGATACAGTGGTCAATGCCTGCGAGCTTACCGGTACTCGTCCGGGGTCTATGGTGCGCAGCCTCGCCCATTATTCGCAACGAGGTTCCGTGCCGCTGACCATAACCAATCGGAACACGTCCTGGGTTCCCTATAGCACTCCACAGGAGGGCTCACGAATTTCGATCTACTCCGCTTCGGGTGTGCTGATTCGTGAACTCGGCTATGTCCACGGAGCAGGGAAAATAGCCTGGGACGGGAAAGATCAAGCCGGTTCGGTCGTCTCCCCCGGTACTTACTTTATGAGGGTTTCAAATCCATAACAGGACGCCTGCATTCGCCTGTTCGCTTCATTGGGAGTGCCTGCCCGACCATTGTCCGGCAGGCATTTTTTTTGCCCAACACATCTTCTCCCCAAAAGCAGAAAGCGCAAAATGCGACGGTGTCAAAGGAGCAGAATCTCTCACCTTGCGCCAGATTGTAGCCCGTATTATTTTATGACTGACCGGTCAGTCATAAAGGGACCTTGAGCATTCCGCAGGACATATCATGACTCCACGATCAGAAAAAGACATTCAGGAGATAAAGCAACAGCGAAGAGCCCAGATTCTCGATTCCGCTCTGGACCTTTTTGCGATGCAGGGTTATTTTGCCACTTCTATTCAATTGGTCGCAAAGAAGGCCGGCATTTCCAAAGGTCTCATCTACAACTATTTCCAGAGCAAAGAAGACCTTCTTGAAGCTGTGTTCGTGCGTTTTTTCGGTGAACTTGAATCGGAGTTCGATTCATTCTGGAACCAGATCGGTCCTAACGCGCTCGAACAATTCATCGAGATATCAGTCAGAACCGCTATTGAGCACAAAGAAAAATGGCGGATGTATATCGGGCTTTTTCTCCAGCCCGCGATCCCCTCTTCCATTCGCGAAAACATCAATCAGCACTTCAGGAATGCTCTGGGGAAACTGGAACACTACTTGCAGTTATCAGGTCTCAACGAGGCTCATGCTCATGCCTGGCTCCTTGGAGCTTCGATGGATGGCATGTTTCTTTACTACCTTATCGACGAAAATCACTGTCCACTCGAGAAAATGAAAACGATCCTGATCGACAGATACAAATCAATCGCAGGCCCGGACAGGAGGTCAGGTTGAATAGACACATTCGGTATTGAATCGAGAATAGGCAGCACTCCGTCGAACCGATGAATCAAACGGCGCCTGGTACTGCTCATAACTGGAAAAAACAGTTGAATTCACTGCAATTGGCGTGTATATTGTTAGACAGTTCGACAAACCTCTAACAACTTAAGCATTTTCCTTCCGAACAAGGAGTAGAAAATGAAAGACCCTGTCTCTTGGAGACTACTTCTGGCGATCCTGTCATTATCGGCCGTTATCGCTGCGCAGCCGGACCCCACTGAGATCATACAGAAAGCCGATCAACACCTTCGAGGGGAAACAAGTACTTCTGAACTGAAAATGGAGATTGTCAAACCAAACTGGAGCCGCACGATTGAGATGCAATCATGGAGCAAAGGCAGCGATTATTCTTTGATTCTCATCACCGCTCCACCACGGGATAAAGGTACAACCTTCCTCATGCGCCAGGATGAAGTCTGGCAGTGGGTACCATCGATCTCTCGAACAATCAAAATCCCACCATCGATGATGATGCAATCCTGGATGGGCTCTGATTTCACCAATAATGATCTTGTCCAGGAGGCCTCGATTGTCGAAGATTACACGCATACTCTCCTGGGAGATACCACGATCCGGGACTACGAGGCATGGATCATCAAAATGCAGCCAAAACCCGAAGCTCCCGTGGTGTGGGAAAAAGTTCTGGTCTGGGTCACCAAAGACAACTACATTCAGCTTCGCTCAGAATACTACGGGGAGGATGGAGAGCTTGTCAATACCCTGAAAATGGAAGAGATCCAGGAGATGGGTGGTCGAATGATACCCACGCGATGGGTCATGATTCCAGCCCAAGAAGAGAACCAGAAAACGATAATGACCTATGAGTCAATAGAATTCAATACGCCCATTCCCAATTCATTCTTTTCGATACAAAACATGAAACGGGTGCGGTAATGAAGCTGTTCTTCATATTGGCCTGGCGAAATCTCTGGCGCAACAAACAGCGAACGCTCATCACGACGGCATCGGTGTTTTTCGCGGTCGTTCTCGTTCTTTTTACCCGATCCATGCAATTGGGCACCTACGAGCACATGATCGAGAGTACTGTGCAAATGTCCACCGGCTATCTGCAGATACAGGCAGAGGAATTCTGGGAAAAGCGATCGCTTGACCAAAGTATTGAGTATTCGAGCAGGCTTATCGATTCTGTCACTGAACACGAACATGTTACGCTGATAACACCCCGGATAGAGTCTTTTGCGCTCGTTTCGTCGGGAGAAACCACCAGCGGCGCGGCGGTTTTCGGCATCGATCCTTCGAAAGAAAACCGAATGAACTCACTTTCCGAACGGGTTGAAAGGGGTTCCTACTTTTCCGAAGATCGTGAAGGAGTGCTCATACCCAGCGGACTGGCAGAAAACCTGGACGTTTCGGTAGAAGACACTCTGGTTCTTCTGAGTCAGGGATATCACGGCGTAAGCGCGGCGGGAGCATACCCGGTCATCGGTATCCTGGATATCCCCAACCCGGACCTGAGTACCGGCGTGGTGTATATGTCACTTTCCCAGGCACAGTGGTTCTATGGGCTGGGCGATCGCATCACCGCTTTTGCAATCATGATCGACAACCCATCGTCCATGCCCGAAGTCGCATCCACTCTCAGGAAGATCGTACCCGAATCCTACCGAATCATGACCTGGCGCGAGATGATGCCGGAGCTGGTTCAGGCGATTCAGGTGGATAATGCCGGTGGAATAATAATGCTGGGAATACTGTATGTCGTAATTGCATTCGGCATGTTTGGGACGGTTATGATGATGGCGGTGGAGAGGAAACGTGAATTCAGTGTACTCAGCGCGGTCGGTACCCGTAAGGTGACCCTCAGTATGACCGTTCTCCTGGAAACGATTGCGATCGCTCTGCTGGGCACATTCACCGGAATTGCCCTTGCCTTTCCGATACTGCTGTACATGAACCGTAACCCAATCGAACTCACCGGGTCGGCTGCCGAAGCAATGGTGCAGTACGGTTACGAACCGCTTATTCCCTTTACTTTGGATCCAGCACTTTTTGTTAATCAACCGGTCGTAGTATTCTGTATTGCACTGTTTGCCAGTGCCTATCCGATATTCTGGATCACCCGCATACGCATTTCCAACGCACTCAGGGTCTGATCCCGGAGGAAACCGATGCTTTTTGTTATTGCATGGAAAAACATCTGGCGAAATAAAACACGAAGCATGATTATCATGACTTCGATAGCCCTGGGCCTTCTTGGCGGCATCCTGGCTTCGTCGGTAAGCTACGGCATGGCCGACCAGA